>NZ_JAVKPV010000010.1:0-120090 GCF_040981075.1 Kocuria sp. CPCC 205263
GAAGCGGTTCCTAGACAGCTCCACTTCACAACCGGAGGTCCTCACCTGTCAGCCCGACTCACCGCCGCGAGGCGGCACAACCTCCCTGGACATCACACCTAGGCCGCAGGCGGTGCGACGGGCCGATGCCAAGGTGTCCCGCGACCTCACTCGTGCTGCACTGGAGACTGCTCACCGCGCAGCCCTTGAGGACGGTGCCAGTACGTTCGTGACGTCGTTGTCCATGCCGTTTTTCGGCCTGCCGGAGGACAAGGCGGAGCAGGCCACCGACGTCCTGCCGGACTTCGCCGTCGTCGCCCCCCGCCAGAACAACGGCACGATCGTCGGCAGCTGGTTGGTGATGGGGGATGCCAAGGACTATGAACGGGTACGTTCTCGGATCGGGGACAACCGTCTGCTCAAGGGCTTCCTCCAAGTCGCCCTCGGGGCCGAGGCCGCGGAGCACTGGGCTGAGCTTCCCGCCGGCATGGTCGTGCACGAGAAGGGTGTGCTGGCGGTTCCCCGCAATTCTTTCCTGCAGCCCACCATCGTCGCCGAAGAGCTCGGCGACCATCGCCGGGAGGTCCGGGCCCGGGTCGCCGAGCGGGTGGCTCTGCTGGCGACGGCCGAGCCCCCGGTCAGCCATTCGTCGTCGTCCTTTGCTTCCTCCGCCGGTTCTGCCGCCTCGGCGTCCCCGTCGGAGGTTCCCGAGGATGTCCTGGTGGAGTGGGTCAATCACATCGAGGCGGTCTTCGATCCGCGCAGCTGTTCGACGTGTTCGCTGTTCAACCTGTGCCGGGACCAGCTGCGCGCAAGCGAGGACCCGGAGTCGTTGCTGGTGGAGCTGGGGATCGCCGCCGAGGATCGCCCGGCGCTGATCGGGCTCCTCGACGGAAGTGAGACAGTCGGGGCCCACGTCTCCCAGCGCCTAGCCGACGTCGTCCGGGCCACCCGCAGCGGCCACCCGGTCCGCACCGGCCGTCTGCGCGCCGACCCGGTCGGGGAGCCGGGGACCGTCGACGTCGTGATGGCGAAATCCGACTCCGCCACCCTGGGCATCCACGGCATGGCCCTGCGCGCCACCGATCCGGCCGGGAACACCACCCCGTGGTCGAACTACACCTTCTCCAACCCGCAGGCGCCCGACACCCGCCGGCACGTGATGCGGCTGCTGGGCGAACAACTCGCCCGGGTCATGACACCGGCTGACCCGACCACCGGTCTCGCAGCACCGATCCACCTCATCGTCCCGGACTCCCCCACCGCGGACCTGCTGGTGTCGGTCGCCGATTCGCTGGCGGGCATCGAGATCAACCGGCTGCGCTGGGCCCGGGACCTTCAGGCAGGCCGCACTCCCCTGACCTACGACGGCGAACCCGTGGACATGCCTGAGCCCCTGGACGAGGCGGGGCGCCTGGCGGTGAGCTTCCTGCTCGAGGAGGACCGTGCGCGCGCCTTCGTCAGCCGCACCCCAGTCGTGGCGCTCCGCGACGTGCTGGCCTTCCACCTGGTCCCCGGGGGGCCCCTGGTCGATGCCGGGCGCCTGGACCTGCTGACCGCCTGGGCCAGTGCCCACCCCGGGACGCCCATCGATCACCGTGCTGTGGCCGACGCCATCGCGGCCAGCCCGCACACCCCGGGGGCCCGGCTGACCAACGCCACCTCCGATGCCATCCACCGGGCCATGCCCAAGCCCGGCCGTTCGGGGAGGATGCTGCGGACCTCCCCGGAGTACCGGCGCCTGGTCACCGAGGAGCTGCACTACAAGACGACCGTGTTTGAGCAGGCGGTCGAGGCCCTGAGTGTCATTCCGGCCTCGGCAACCCAGGCCCTCCGGGAGTCTTTCGAGGGAAGCGCCCAGGCGGTGTGGCGGCGTCGCCTGGAGTACCGCGCCAACGACCTGGTCCGCTTCGGGCGCACCACCCGGATCTGGCGCAACAACCAGGTGGAGCTCTTCGACAGCGACACCCAAGCCGATCGGCTATGCACCCTCCTGGCCGATACCTGCGTGGCCACCGACGCCGCCCACGACGCCGGCGTCCGCGATGTCGCCTCCGCCCGGGTGGTCGCCACGCACCCCCTGCAGCTGGAGGTCGCTTCGCGCCGCATCAGCGAGGGCACGACGGCAATGGCCCTGCACGTCAACGGCCGGGCCTGCATCGAACACGACACCATTCAGCTCAAGGAGCAGAAGGGCTCCGTGCAGCTGCTGGGGATGCCCACCGGTGTCTTCGAGCCCACCGACGAGGAGGAGGATCCGAGCTGGTACTGGACGGCCCCCCTCGATCTCGAGCCCTTCGCCGGGGAGCCAGTCCGTGAAGGCATGGAGCTGTTGTTGCTGCTGGACGTCGACATCAAGAAAAGGCCCGTCGGGGCGGTCAACATCGACCGACCGGCCGTCGATGCCTCCAATGCCCCGAAAGCCAGCTGCACCGATGACAGCTACTACGCGGACCCCGAGCACCACGGCTTCTGCTGCCAGAACCACGAGGCCCGTGAGGCTGCAGTGTCGGACTTCTTCGCCGAGCAGCGCGCGCAAGGCTTGATGAACCCGGAAGTCTGGCCGCCGCTGGTGGACACCGATGGCTTCGACGTCGCCGCTACCACCCAACCGGCCGCCGCCACGGTCGACCAGACTGGGCGCCCCCCTGCTGACCTCACGATGGATGACCTCGACTGATGCTGACGATCACCGACATCCGCACCCCCCAGTCACCCGCCGACGGGGATTCGCTGCATCACTCGGAGGCGGCGCTGTTCAACCAACAGGTCGCCGACACGGCCGAGACGGCCATGTTCGACGCCCTCGACGGCAGGACGGACACCGAGTGCATCCTGCTGAAAGCCGCTGCTGGCGCCGGCAAGAGCCACGTCCTCAAACAGCTCGTCCGCTCCGCGGTGCACCATCCCGGGACCCGGCGGGTGGGAATCACGGCGTTCACCAACAACCAGATCCTGCCCCTGGCCCAGGACCTCGGCGACTCCCTGGGCCGGCACCAGGTGTGCCTGCTGGTCTCCAGCAAGCGCATCGACAGCGTCCCGGAGGCCATCCACCAGTCCTGTACCGTGGTCGCCTCCGCCAAGGACGTGCCCCATGACGCGAAGGTCATCGTGGCCACCTCCCACATGTACAAATGGGTGGGCCGTCACCTCAAGAACGCTCTGCTCGCCGATCCCGAGGAGGAGTCCCTCTTCGACGTGCTCTTCGTCGATGAGGCCTGGCAGATGGCCCACTACCTCTACGACGGGGTGAAACGCCTCGCCCCTTTGAGCATCGGGGTCGGCGACGTCGGTCAGCTGCCCCCACTGGACGGAACCGCCAACCCGTGGCGCGGTGATGAGCAGTACAATCCCTACCGGGCATGGCCCACCGACTACGAGCACCTCGACACCACCGTCACCCTGAGCCTGCCCTCGGTCTGGCGCCCAACCGCCGCACAACTCCCCCTGTGGAAGGCCTTCTACCCCGAGTGGAAAACCCTCACCTGTGTGGCCGGCCCCGGAGACCGGTCCCTGGAGGTGCGCGATGTCGCCCCGGACGCCCGCACCGTCTGGGAACAGGTCGGCACCGGTGAACCCACCCTCCTGGAGATCTCCGGCCTGCCGGACGCCGAAGCGGCCGACATCGACCTACCGATGATCCAAGTGCTGGAGCGGCTGCTCGAAGAACTGCTCACCGACGAGGGCTTCACCCTGCGCACCACGAAGTACGACGGGCAGGGCCAGCCCACGAAACTAAACCTGATCTCACTCGCGAGTCCTGGAGATGACCCGCTGGTCGCCGTCCTGGCCACCCGGAACCAGGCCGTCGACGACGCCAAGGACATGGTGGCCCGTCTCGTCAAGAAGCTCGACTTGCCGGAAAACCTCATCGTGGCCTCCACCGTGGATTCGTGGCAGGGACAGACCAACGCCCTCACCGTCGCCATCCACCCCCTGTCAGGGGCCTCCCGGCTGGACGCCTTCAACTCCGCGTTCGGGCGACTGGCCGTCACCTGCACCCGAGCAACACACGGACTTCTCATGGTGGCCCGCGACGGGGTCGACGACCTCCTGCAGAACTCCCCCGCTGTCCCCGGCACCCCCTTCGGGGAACCCGGCGTCAGATCACTGCCCCGCCAGACCCATACCAGGATCCTCGACACCTTCACCCGCATAAAAACCGAGGCCGACGGACAGTAGTGGCGTAGTTGTCGGATTTGTCTAAGCGACACGGACCCACGTTTGGTGGAGGTGGTCCCGTTGAAAGAGCGGGACGCCCCACTCCTGGCCACACTCCAAAGCCAAGGCGGTATAGCCCGACGTGGAGAAGAAGACGGCGCCCCATCCGCGATATTTGGAGTACAGCGTGAGATCCACCAGCTCCCGGATCGGTCCGGGGCCGATCGGTTGCTTGTGGTGCTTGACCTGGGCGATCGCGGTGGAGGAGAAGATGTCGACGCCTCCGTCGGGCCCGGGTGAGGTCAGCCGGGCGTCGGGGTATCCGTGGGTGCGCATCCACTGCTGGGCGCTGGCCTCGGCCTCCTGCCATGTGGCCATGCGGGGGCTTCCGGGGAGGTAGTACGTCTTGCCGGTGGAGCTGATGTAGGGATAGTGTCCCGGCCTGTGCTCGAGCGCTTTCTCGGCCGTGCTGGCAGACCAGTTGGGCGTCACCGGTGTGTGGCGCCTGTCTTCGGGTATGTAGTAGGTCTTTCCGCTGGAGCTGACATAGGTCCGATGCCCTGGTTTGGGCGGAGGGACGTCGCCGGTAGGGGCACTTGGTGTGGCTGTGGTGGCCTGCCCGTCGTCGGGCAAGTAGTAGGTCTTCCCGCTGGTGCTGATGTACGTGCGGTGTCCCGGTCTGTGCTGTGGCGCCTCACCGGTGGCTGAACTGAGCTTCGCAGAAGTGGTCCTGGCCGGAGGCCGGGGCCGCGTGGCCGGCGTGGAGTGGGAGGCCGCGGAGGTAGCAGTTGGGCTTTTCGAGGACGTCGCTGACGGAGACATGCTGGCGTGGCTTGAAGGTTGCGGCGAGGCAGAGTTGCCGCTTTGGCCGGTGGCAGCCACCGACACGATCAAAAGTACTAGGGAGACACCGAACACCCACAGGAAGGGAAAGTCGAGTGGGAAAAGCCAACTGGCGATCTCGATCACCAAGGACAGCGCCAGCGTGGCTAGTGAGCCAAGCATCACGAGGGCATGCAGACATCCCATCGATCCATCGTTCTGAGATCCTGCGGCCACGAGCCCTCCCCGTCTTTGCTGAAGCAATGAGGGTGAGCGTAGCGACGACATCAGCTCATGCCCGTCCGGCGCGCCTAGGATGCCCAGCTGTAAGAAGGCGTGACGTTCTTGAATCGGGCCAAGGGTGCGTAAGACCGGTGGCTGATCACCACAGGCGATATGCGGATCATTTTCGAAGACAACCTTGAGGGCGGTCCCGCTGAGGAGACCGTCCAGTTCGGTGTGGACGGCCGGCAGTACGAGATCGACCTCTCCACCGCTAATGCGGAGAAGCTGCGGGAGGCCCTGCGCCCCTTCGCTACTGCTGGCCGGCGGGCCCAGGGCAAGACCGCCCGGACCACCGGGGCCCGTTCCTCCACTGGTGGTAACCCGGAGACGGCGAAGATCCGGGCCTGGGCGAACGCGAACGGGTACGAGGTCTCCGACCGCGGCCGCATTCACCAGTCCGTCAAGGACGCCTACTACGCCGCCCAGTAGACCCCCAACTCCCCCACCGGACAGCAGGCGGCCGTCCGGGCGTTCTGTGACGGCGGGCCCGGTGCTGGCCGACCACCGCTGTGGCATCGCAGTGGAACGCCTCGGGGCAGGGCTCGAGCACGGGGACCGTCACCATGGCTTCCCCGCACGATGAGCAGCCGGTGACGGGCTGACGGTCCGTGTCCGGTACGGCGCCGCTGGGACGCCCCGCGTCCAGCCTGGACAGCGCTGGTCGTCCCTTTGGCCCCCTACAACCGATCCCGCTGGGGGTTGGCCCTGGCTCCTTGCGGAAGGTGCGCGGGCGCCCGCGTCGATCGACGACCAACGGGACCACCTGCCCCATCCCACCGCCTGTCCAAAGAATGAGGAACCCGGCCCACCAGCACCGGTGAGCCGGGTTCCTTCCTCGCCGACCATGGGAAGGCCGCCCGCAGCCGCACCCCTCCCCTACCGGGGCCGAGGGTTATCGGTTGAGCTGTTGGGCGTAGGCGCGCACCGCGTTCTCGATCACCGCTCTCGCGGTGCCGTCGTGCTCGGTGTGCTCTTCGATCAGATCGGAGACGTCCTGGGCCACCCGCACCCCGAGCTGGATCGTGGGTTCCCGGCGCGGCCGGCCCCACCCACGCTTGGGCGCGGTCACCGGGGGCTGCGCCGCCGGTGCCGCTTGCACCGGCAGGGACGACACCTGCGGTGTCGCGGGCTGGGGTGAGGTAGCGCGTGGGGGTGTGTAGTCCACCGGGTCGATGTGCTCATCCGGTGCCGGGCGGGGCCGGCGGCGGGCCAGTGAGGCGGGGCGCTCGGGCTGCTCGGTCATCGCAGCACCTTCTTCGCGATCGCGGTGTACGCCTCCAGCACCCGGGCGCCCTTGCGGTATTGGCCGTACCACTCCCCTTCAGATCCGCACCTCCTGGACGATGGCCCGGTCCGGAACCAACGGCTCCAGGAACAACCCGGTAGCGCGCAGCTCTTCGAGGCCGGCCACCGCCGCGCGGCTCATGATCGTTTCCTTCACCCCACCGACGACGATGCCGGCCTCGGTCAGGGTGTCCGGGGCACCCAGCTGCTGGCGGTGCCGGCGGAACTGGGCGACCGGCGCCGGGCCCCGTCCACCTGCGTCGATGCCATCACTGGTAGCGGTGGCGGCGTAGACCACGGTGTCCGCCGCGTTCAACGCCGACAGCGTCAACGGCCCACCCTGCCGGTTCGGGCAGTCAATGACCATCACATCCGCCTGCAGACCGGTCAGGGAGACCAACAGCGGCAGCTCCGCGTGATCGGCCCGGTCGGCCTCGCGGTTGGAGACGTTGCGGGCCGAGGGAATGACCCGGAGGTTGGGGTGCCACCCGCTGGGCACCGCGAGGTCCTCGGCCCAGCCTTCAGGGTTCTCATCGCCCAGGATCGCTCCGACATGCATTCCTTCCGCCGTGGGCTCCACCCCGAACCACTTGGAGGAGGCCGCACGGGGGTCGAGGTCGATGAGCACGACTTGGCGCCTCTCGGCGGCGGCGACCATTGCTAGGGAGACGGCGGTGGTGGTCTTGGTGACTCCGCCGGCGGCCGCTGCTGGCATCGTGCCGACCATGTTCACCGCCGCGCCAGGAGTTGTGCTGCCCCGGGACAGCTGCGGTGAAATCCCTGTCCACGTCATCGCGGGAAGGGAAGGTCATACTCAGCCTTCCCTGCGCCTGCCGGGCTCGAGTGTTCCTGAAGGTGGGTAGCGTAATTCGGGCGGACGCCCTGGGATTCGCGCACTGCACCGATGAAGGGATGAAAAGATGGGCGCCCCACAGGACTTCGGATTCCAGTACAACGATGCCACCAAGCTGACCAAGGAGGATTTCCAGCACCTCATGAAGGCCGAGCCGGAGAAGTACCCGGAACATCTACAGATCGCGAGGTCCCTGGATCAATGGGTCCAGACCGTGAAGAAGCAAAAGGCCTCCGGCGAGGTGAACAGCCTGGACCAGCAGCGCCTTGAAAGCTTGCTGGTCGCACTCCCCGAGGTCGCCACGGCCATGCGACAAGGACACTTCCTGCCCGGCAAGCAGCACCGGACTCCCACGGAGGCAGAGCTGGAGAACGCAGAGCGCGCGGCGGACGCCAAGCTCAAAGCGGCTTACGAGGAAGGCTACAACGGCTGACGGAAGCCAACACCTGCGGTGTTGCGAAGGATTGACCTCTACCGCGCCGGTAGCGCTCTCAAAAGTCTTTGCCGGATAGTCGCCAGCGCGATTGGTGGTGATGGCCGCGGCCGGCGAAACGGCGATGGCCAGCGAGGGCATGACGTTATGTCCACGGGCCGGACTCGTAGAACTGGGGGCCGCCCACCCCCTGCGCTCACGCAGAAGACCCCGCACCCATGATGCGGGTGCGGGGTCTTCCGCCTGCTGCCGCCAAGTGGACCAGGCCGGGATCCTCAGTCGCAGCCCACCCCCCTCGCCGTCGCAGCCCGGTGAAGGACCGTGGCCGGACTGGTCGACATGGACCAGGGGCTTCAGCGGCCCGCCACGATGTGGGAATCGATACCGCTGGCGGGCATCTCTGCGATGTCAGGAGCCCGGTGCGAGCACAGCGAGTGGTTGCTGCACCACCTGTCACCCCTACAGGCCCAGTGATCAGTAGGCCGGGCCGGAGGTGATGCGGGTGGGCCCGCCGTGGGTATCCCGGCGCAGGAAGGACAGACCCACCATGGTCACACCCAGCACCAGGTGCAGCCAGTTGTCGGCGTCGTTGAGGGGCACGAAGTTGGCCTGCGAGTTCTGACCCACGAGCAACCCGTAGATCCACAGCACAAGATAGACCGCCCCGCCCCAGCGCAGATAGTTCCGCGCCCCGGAACCAGTTCGGGCCAGGACGATTCCAGTGATGCCGTAGAGCAGGTGGACGATGTTGTGCAGCCAGGAGACCTGGAAGATGCCCATCAGCATCGCCTCGGAGTGGTGACCGGCGGCCATCAGCTGGTCGTAGTTCGTGGTGATCCCCGGGATGAACCCGGCCAGACCCACGAGCAGGAACACGGCCCCGTAGAGCAGGGCCGCGATCTGGACCGGTGAGCGGTGAGAGGTGGACCGGTCGGTGGGAACAGTCATGATCTTTCCTCGTTTCGATCGTGGCGGACACGGCCCCCGAACAGGGACATCGCAACAACGAACAAGCACTGACCAACGCTGCAAAGCATGCTTACAGTACCCAGCCTAGGCAGTCGCCAAGCCTCGGCCCAAACATTTCTCCACCTGATCAGCACCCCTCACGATGCTTCACACTCGTGCCGTGGCGGAAGGCATCACCCACGCAGAAAGCCGGACACCACCCCTGGTCCGGCTTTCTGTATTTCCCGCACGGCGCTCACCAACGCCTCGGAAAGCCCTGTTCGACGATGCTCCCCGCGCGGGCCACCGCGGGCAGGAGATGCCGGTACCGGCGGAAGCGCCCCTGAAGCAAGCTCACCCCCTGGGGTGCTCAGCTGATCCAGGCGCGCTGGGCCGGGGACCAGAACACCACCCCGGCCCCGTACTCGGCCAACTCCTCGCGGATCTGCTCATCGGTCATCGCCGAAGACCCGGACAGGGAATGGAAGTCCTGGCGCGCCACCGCACTCCGGGAGGCGGCGTAGAAACGCTCGGTCTCCTGGGCGAACCTTGCGGTGAGCTCTGCTTCAGCCAGCAGGGCGATGGCCACCAGCTCCCGGTCGTAGCCGACCTCATAGAGGCGGCCGCCGATGACCTCCTGGTAGCTCAGCCCGGCCCGGGTGAAGTCCCCGATCCACGCCTCCACCTGCTCCTCGCGCACCCGGCGTTCCTCCTCGGTGTCGCCCATGACCGTCAATTGCTCCGGTTCCCCGTCGCCCTCGGTGACCACCGCGACGACGATGCCCTCCAGCAGCAGTTCCAGGCACTGGGCCGGATCCGCTCCGGGATAGGCCTCCTGGGTGGCGGTGTAGGCACCCAGCACGTAGCCCGTGGTGGCCGGGACGGGCCGCAACGTGGCCGGCAGCAGGCGGATCGGGATCGTGCTGTGCGTGAGTGTCATCGGTTCTTCCGGGATGCGGGGCGGCAGGGACAGTCCCTAGTCTCGGCCACCGCCGCGCTGATCCGGCGACAGCGCGGCCCAGCCCCCGGTGCCCGGCGCGTCACCGCGCAGGGGCAGCTGAGCACCGCATCCCTCCATGAGCACCAAGCGGGCACCGGGCCAGTGGCCCGGCCGTGCCCGAGGCGAGGACTCACCAGCGGCCCAGAAGCGGCGCCGCAGGCTCGGCGGGGCGTCATCTTCCCGACCTCGCCACACCGGCACCCCGCCCCTGGGGGCGGGCACGTGAAAGGCTGTCCCCATCCCCGCCACTGCCCCACGGAAGTACCCATGAGCGCTATCACCCCACCCGCCGCAACCGCCCCCGCGGTGGACGAGGTCCCGGTCGTGGACTCCTTCGCCGTCGCGGCCCATCTGCGCATGACCGCCACGGGCACCCGCGCGCGGCTGAGTGTGGTCCTGCCCACCGAGACGACGGCCACCCCCGCTACTCTGGTGCCGGCGTTGCTGAGCCTGGGACAACAAGTCCTCACCGACTACCGGCTCACCGGACACGAGCTGCCCGAGGTTCAGGTCACCGCCGTGGAGCGGGTGGAGACCGTACCGGCCACCGCCCGGGCGACCGGCTTCACCGTGCGCGTCACCAACGACCTGAAGGCCAGGCGCTCCTGGCTCGTGGTGGACTCGGACCTGCAGCTGGGCAACGACGGCGGAGTGCTGCTGATCGCGGCCACCCTCTTCGCCGGGGCCGAGCACCTGCTCGAGTCCCAGGACTCCCCCATCGACCGGCACACCCCAGCGAAGCGCCGGCCACCCCGGCGCCGGGGCCCGCGCGCCCGGCGCTGACCCGCGCCCGACCCAACCCCAGCACCTCAACGCCTTTCACCCCGCCACACCCTGCCCGGGCTACCCCGTCACGACCCCGCCCAGGGCCCCGACCCCTCCCCCGCCACCCGGTGCAGTCCCTGAGACCGGGCCGGCGAGCCGGTCGGAGAGCCGGTTGGAGACCACACGTCCGGTCAGCACAGCGCTCAGCGCGGCATCACCGCCACCCCCGAGGGCAGGGTGGCCCATGGGTCGCAATGCGATCAGCCCCTGTCCGGGGACGGGCCTTTCTGCCAGGGTGGACAGCGTACGTCCCTGACGTGCACGAGCCCTCGAACCTCGGGAGGCTCGAGAGATCGCAGAACAGAAGCAGGTAGAAGATATGACTACTGGTGTGGTCAAGTGGTTCAACGCCGACAAGGGCTTCGGCTTCATCACCCCTGACGACGGCTCCAAGGACGTGTTCGCCCACTACTCCGCCATCGCCTCCAGCGGGTTCCGCTCCCTCAACGAAGGCGACCACGTGGAGTTCGAGACCCAGGAGGGCCCCAAGGGCCCCCAGGCGGCGAACGTCACCGTCCTCCCCTAGCACGCACCGATCTCGCTGCGCAGATCCCCTGTAGCACGCCCAGAGGCTGCGCTACTGCTGCATGAAGTCGCCACCCCGCCTGAAGGTGAGGTGGCGACTTCATTGTCCTTATAGACCTGGGTCCGCACACGACTCGCAGCCAGCTCTGCCGGTCCGGGCATGCCCTGAGGATGCGCCTACGTACGGGTTGGGCCCGATTACGGCCCCATGGACCACGATTGAGCCCTCACTGACCGGCGTCCAGCCACATAATGCCCATACTGGTACCACACAAGTACCACACCACTAAGACTAATGCGGTACCACACCAGTACCAGTGTGGCGTCACATTGGTGTTAGTGTGGTGCCATGATCATTGTCTTTGGGCATCAGAAGGGCGGAACGGGCAAGTCGACTCTTACCGTCAACATGGCCGTTGAGCTGCAGCGACAGGGGAAGGACGTGCTGCTGGTCGACGCAGACCCGACGATCCGCACGACCTCGAACTTCACTACTGACCGAGAGGAAGCCGGGCTCCCCTCGTTGCAGTCCGTGCAGAAGTCGGGATCACTGCATAAGTTTTTGGAGGAGTTCCGACCCAAGTTCGATCACATCCTGGTCGACGTCCCCGGCAAGGACTCCAAAGAGATGCGTACAGCACTAACTGCTGCGGACATGCTGATCAGCCCTACGCGCGCCACCCAAGCCGACCTTGACGCCGTGGCCGGCCTCTTGGAGACGGTCGAAGGGGCCCAAGACTTCAACGAGGGCCTCAAATCAATGCTGGTCCTCAACTTCGTCTCCTCCAACGTGTTCACCAAGGAACGAGAGGAAGCGCAGTCGTACCTCGAGGACTTCCCTCGAGTGCGCCTTGCTCAGACCGTGTTGCATCAGCGCAAGGCTTTCGCTGACTGCCTGGCCGACGGCAAGGGGGTCGTAGAGATGCGCGATGCCAAGGCCAAGGCCGAAATTCAACTGCTGACCCAGGAGGTCTTCGCATGGTGAGGAAACGTGGACCGATTGCCTCCAATCGAGAGGAAGAGATCGAGCGGTTTGCAGCAGCAGCCGAACGCTCGGGTTCGGACACTCCCGATCAGGGACCACCCTTAAAGCCGTGGAAGCGGCGGGCGCGGAATGGAGCCAAGGTGAAGGGGTACAACTTCCGGTTTAACAACACCCAGCATGCCTTGCTCAATTACGCCGCCGAAGCTGAAGATACCTCCCAGCAGAAGTTGATCGAAGAGCTCGTATGGCCCGTGCTTGAGGAGCGCTACGGCCAAAACGTGCCGATAAAATAGTCTCTCGCACACCACATTGGTGTGGTATTGGTACTACACCAGTACCATATAAGTACCAGCATGGTGCCGTGTCGGCAGTTGCCGGCACGGCATCTTCATGCCCAAATGCTGCCGTGGAAACTTCTCAGCAGAAGTTGATTGAAGAGCTCGTATGGCCCCTGCTTGAGGAGCGCCCCGGTTACACAGAACTTCTCGAGCGTTGCCCTTTGCACCACACTGGTGTGGTGTTAGTACTACACCAGTACCGCCATGGTATTGCGCCGGCTGCCGTTGGTGCGACACCTTCATGCCTAGATATCGCCGCGGGGTCCCACTGGACTCGCGAACCGTCGTCGCCACTCAGTCAAAGGCTGCGAAGTGACAGCTCCTGCAAATACATGATGCGAGATCACCCGTCGTGTTAAAGCGAAGGAACCGTCATCCACAATTGGTACCACACTGGTACCACATCGGCGTGGCACCAGTGTGGTACCCACTCCGTGTCAGGGACCCTGGGGTACTTCGGGAAATCGCCTGCGCCAAAGAGCATGTGGTGGATGCCGCGCCTCGACGCAGTGCCGGAGGAGGTGAGCTACCGATTAGCTGACGGTGCGTAGTTCGTCCCAGTCGGTGGTGTACCTGGGGGAGAGGTCGGCTTGGTGGTTGGTCCAGGGGGCGGGGGAGTAGGCGCCGGAGCGGCCCAGGGCGAGGGTGCCGGTGCCGAAGCGACGGTTCACCGCGTCAATGAGCTCCCCGATCGGGACCGGCTGCTCGAGCACACCGGGTAGGACAGGCACCGAACCCTCAGGGGCGAGGTCCGTGCACAGGATTCCGGCGCGCATGTAGGACATGCCATGCATCAGTTTGGGCACCAGCCCCGCCCGGGCCGCGGCCACCAGGGGAGTGGGCTCGTTGGTGGGCACGGCCAGACGCACCTGGGCGGAGACGTTGTGGCTGGGTCCGGGCCGGTGCGGGGAGGTGGTGGCGAAGACGGTGAGGCGCCCGGCGACCGTTCCTTCCTTCCGGAGCCGGCGGGAGGCGCGCTGGGCGAACTCGGCCACCGCGGCCCCGACGATCTCCGGGTCATAAATCGGGTCCGGGAACGACCGGGAGACCAGGATCTGCTGCTTGGTCGCCACCTCGTCCTCCACCGGGATGGCGGGGAAGCCGTTGAGCTCGAGCACGGTGCGCATCTGCACCACAGAAAACGTGTCCCGGACGGCCACCGGGTCCACATCGCGCAGCTGCGCCATCGTCTCGATCCCCATCGCCTCCAGGCGCTTGGCCAATCGTCCCGCAATGCCCCAGACCTCGGTGACCGGCAGCACCGCCATGAGCCGGTCCCAGTACCCCTCCGGGGCCTCGTCCCAGTGGACCACCCCACCCGTGGCCGGTAGCTTCTTCGCGGCCTCGGTGGCGATCTTCGCCCGCGTCTTCGAACTCGCGATCCCGATGCTCACCGGCAGCCCGACGTTGCGGGCCACGGTGGCCTGCAGCCGGCGCGCCCACCGCACCTGCTCCGCCGGGGCGCCCTCCGGAGGAAGCAGGAAGCACTCGTCGATGGAGTACACCTCCTGCCCCAGGCTGTGGCGGGCCAACAGCAGCATCACGCGTTCGGACAAATCCGCATAGAGCTGGTAGTTGGAGGAGCGCTTGATCAGCCCCCACCGGGCCGCGTCGGCGCGCAGCTGGAACCAGGGATCCCCCATCTTGATCCCCAGAGCCTTGGCTTCGGGGGAGCGGGCGACGACACAGCCGTCGTTGTTGGAGAGCACCACCAGCGGCTTACCCGCCAGGGAAGGCTCGAAGAGCGCCTCACAGGAGGCGTAGAAATTGTTCACGTCCACCAGGGCGATCACCACACACCACCGCCTACCGGTACTTCTGCTGGTTGATGTGGCGGATGCCGTAGACCACCACACCCCAGACCACCAGCTCGCTCAAGGAGGGGACTTCCACGTCCGGGTAGGCCGGGTTCTCCGGGTGCAACACCACCCGATCGGGGTGGACGTGCAGGGTCTTGATGGTGAAGTCCCCGTCGAGTACGGCGATCACCACGCTGCCGTGCCGTGGGGTCAGGGAACGATCCACGAGCACCTCGTCCCCGGAATAGATACCGACGCCTTCCATGGAGTCCCCGGTCACGCGGAAGAGGTAGGTGGAGGTCACGTCCCGGATCAGCACCTCGTTGAGGTCGATCCGCCCGTCGTCGAAGCTGTCCTGAGCGGGGGAGGGGAAGCCGGCCGGGACCCGGACCAGGACCGCATTCACCAGCACCGGGTCGTCAATGCTCAGCGGCACGGGGGGTCTCATACCGCCAGAATAGAACATGGTTACTAATTGCGATTGCTGATGTGCCTGCTACTAGTAAATGTATTCGTTTGTGTTGGTTCGGTTGCCTCCGAAGTTCGGCAACGGCGACGACCCCTGGAAGAGTCGGGGACCTGACCCGGGAAGGTCAGCGGTGCGAGGGCGCGCTCGACCACTGCCCCCATGGCCCGTCCGGGATGGCCGCTGGGCAGCGCAACGAGGTGGTGACCAGAGCAGAGACCGCTCGAGCTACCAGGGGGTTGTACATCCGCCTGCCCTACCGTGGAAGCATCTCCCCCAGGGGGGCTCACACAGTCGGCGTCCTCGGGGTGGACCTGCCATGAAAGGCCCCGGCCATGAGCCGCACCATCTCCGTTTTCGTCCGCATCGACCGCTCTACCCACACCGTGACCCTGATCGTCACCGGGAACCCGACACCTGGCGACCGGCAGGAACTGACCCGGATGACCGCCCGGGCCCGCGACCTCTTCCCGGATGCGGTGGTCACCGTGGACCTCAGCTCCACCCGGGCCCCCGACCCCCCGGACCCGCAAGAGGACAACTCCAGCCACCGCGACGACGGGCAACCCGAAATCAGCAGCACTCCCACCACCGCGCATCGGGGGAAGTAGAGGACGGACGGGGGCCAGCCGGGGGTTGGCCCGGGGTGTTCTCTCGCTCAGGCTGGGCACCAGGATCGGGGCCACGGCGTGCTGACCGGTGGCCCCGACCAGCAGCCGAGCACGGGGGTTCAAGCGGTGGAGGCGGAACCGCTCGGGGGCTGGGACCGCCTTCAGTCGTTCAGACCACTCTCGCCGCCCCCGAGAACGGGGGCCCACTTCTCCCGGGGCGCCGATTGCATCCAACGGCTCGATCCGTGATCGAGCACGCTTCAGGGGTTTCGGTCGCCGGGTACGGAGAGGACCATAGGAGGCAGCATCTTCGCGGTGGGCTGTTCCTCAGGGGAATGAGGATCTCAAAGATGAGCAGGTGCGCTCAGTCGTGGCACGCACGAGCCCGGCCGACCTGGTCCGTGCAGTGCGCTGTGCCCGGCGCAGGAGGGCTCCGATGAGTGAGACCTTCCACCTCGAGCTCACGGCCACCGACCCGGAGGCCGTGTCCATGCTGTTCGACACCATCGGCGCCCGCTTCGCCTTCCACCCCACCGACCGCGACTTCTCCTACCACGACGACCGCGCCGGGGACGAGGACCTGACCGTCTCCCAAGTGCAACTCGTCGGGGCGTACTCCTCCTTAGGCGACACGGAGATGTTCAGCGTTGTCCACGGGCACACGGGCCGCTGCGACTGGTCCACCCGCGACGAGGCCGGCACGGGGATCAGGACCCCGGTGCTGATCGCTCCGCGCAACCCCACCCTGTTCGTCGTGGACACTCTGGCGGCCACCAACGTCTACCTCACCGCAGGCCTCCTTCAAGAGGTCGCCGGCACCGTCTACGGTGCCGAGAACACCCCGGTGGCCTTCGCCTCCTCCCACCCGGCCAGCCCCCGCCTGGGCTCCTACTGGGCGGGTTTGGCTCGCCTGGCCCAAGACACCGTGGACACCGGCGCCTTCGAATCCCCCCTGGTGCGCGCCAACCTCACCCGCCACCTGGCCGTGGCCATGCTCGAATGCTTCCCTCTGACCGGTGACCACGAAATGCGATCACTGACCATGGCCGCCCAAACCCGCCGCTACCGCATCGCCAAACAATTCATCGACGACCACGCCCACCAGCCGATCACCATCGAAGACATCTCCCGCGCGGCGAACACCACCACCGCCACCCTGACCCAGGCCTTCCGCGCCAACCACCCCCACGGGCTCACCCTCACCGTCTACCTGCACCAAGCACGACTGGCCGGAGCCCACACCGAGCTCCTCAACGCCGATCCCACCACCGGGGCGACCGTGGCCGCCATCGCCGCCCGCTGGGGCTTCGCCCACTCCGGGCGCTTCGCCACCGACTACCGCGCCGCCTACGGCGTTTCCCCCAGCACCACCTTGTACCGATAACCCCGCACCCCGGCCATCGGGGACCAGAGCAGCGGCACCGGTGACGGCCCGACACTCAGCGCAGCCACCGGCGGCCCTGCGAATCTCACCCCAGCGAGGGCGGCGGGGTGGGGGAAAGACGACGGGCCCTGCTCATGGGGGGATGGCAGGGCCCGCGTGGGTCCCCACCAGCGGTGAGGACACCGACGATCGCGCCGCACCCCGACCTGAAGGGGGGTCAGCCGGGGGGCACAGATCGACCCTGGCGACATTACCGCCAGTCACAGCGCACATAACGCCTCGACACCCCGCAACTCAGACGGCACCCGACACCGGGCGGGCAACGTCCAAGCTGCCCTGGGCCGGGCAGGAGAACCTGGCCGGGACCCGGGCCAGGGCCCCTCCAGCGGATTCTGGTGTGTGGCCCGGACACGCCGAAGAGTCCACCGAGGACGAGGAGCTGTCCGGCTGACCGGCGGTGAGCTGAAGGCCCCCCCTCCACTGATGAAAGCCTCGGTGGCCCCGGGGGAGTGGGGGAGTGGGGGAGCAGCCCTCGGTGCCCTGGGCTGCCCGCATACCGTACGCGCCCCGCGGCACGGCATGGCGTGGTGGTCGTGCTCAAGTGCTGAGCCGTCCGGCGAGACGCGATTCAGTGTGACCGGTGCAACATTTCGCATATTGTTGCCGCTGGTCAGGGCATGGTTCATGGTGGGGACAGAGGACGAACGGGGCTCGCCGTGGGGGCAGGTTCCATCGTCGTCAGGCCCCAGACTGGCGCCGCCCACAGCGGACAACGGTGTCCTGTGGGCGGGTGCGACCAGCAGTCTGCATCAAGGGGTGAGCGTTGGAGGCGGTACAGGCCGGGGGGCCGTGTACCGCCTCCAGCCACATCTGGGTCACTGCGGGCACCAGTACCGGAGACCACCGACGTCGCAGACAGTGGCCGCCGCCCTCCGGCAGAGCCCGGATCAGATCTTAGGAGCGTGCTGCGGCCACCTCGGGAGCACTCGTCCTGGACGTGGTGGAGGACAAGCTCGGTCACACCGACCTGCCAGAACCCCGGGCAGGTGGCCTGGACGGCTCCCCGCTGCAGCCCGGTGCGGCGCACCCTCGGCCACGCGGTGGACCGGGCGGGACCAGCCGGGATCAGCGGTCGAAGGGAAGATAGGTCCTCAGCCACCCGCTCACCCACCGCTGCAGGTCCTCGGGATCCCACCCCGGGGCGTTCACTTCCAGGGCATCGGCTGCTGTCCGGTCGACCGCGGTGACGCCGTCCCGGGCGGCCAGCTCGGTGGCCAGCCGGGCCACCAACCCGGGGTGCTGGCCGGCGATGTCGGCGCGCACCCCGACATCGAAGCCGGTCGGGGCAGCGACCACCACCACCGGCGGATCCACCACCATCGACGGGTGCTCATCGTGCAGGGCGGCGATCATCGCCGCCGCGTACTCGGCCAGCTCGTTCTTCCCCAGCGAGGGTTCCCCGCGTTTGAGCCGCAGCATCCCCGCCATCGGCAAGGTCGGCACGAAAATCTGCTGCCCGCCCCCGAGCAGCACCGGGTGCTGATGCAGATGATGCCGTGAGTCTCCTGGGGAGCCCAGGCCCCAGACCGCGCTCGGGGCGCCGATGATCAACACCTGGGCCAGGTAAGAGACCAGCCCGTCCAGCAGCACGAACATCGTCGCCGAGGGCACGTGCATGCTGGTCACGGTGTGCCGCGCCCAGGACGGCCACTTCTCCCGCGGTTCCACCGCATCGGTCACCGTGGGGTCCGCCGCCAGCTCCGCCCGCCGGGAGGTGATCCACGCCCACAGCATGCTCAACGATGCCGGGGTGCCATCCAGAACCACCTCGATATCGATGCCCTGAGTAGCGAGCTCGGTACGCAGACGCTGCAGGGCCGGGACCCGCTCGGTGAGGAACTCCTCCAGGGCGGCCTCGGCCTGGGCGGGGCTCATCCGCCGGTAGTGCGTCATCGGCATGGTCCTCACCGTAGCCAGCACCGGGCCGGGACCGGTCGACTCCGGCCAAGATGACACCGTACGAGCCCCTGGCGCGGGGCTCGGCCGGCCACCCGCGACACCACCGGTGGCCGGTTCACAGCCCCGCCCCTACGACAACCGGGCCCGCGCGGTCTGGGTTACTGCACGGGTCCTTCCAGGGGGTCCAGGAGCCGGCGGGCGGCCTCGGGCACCGACTGGTGCTCGTGCTCGGCGGTGCCCTGGAGTCGGGCCCTCGCTTGGGACCGGTCCAGGTGATGGCGTTCCATGAGCACCCCGGTGGCGGTGTCGATGGTCTGCTGGCGGGTGAGCACGGCGCGCAGCGCCGTGCTCACCCGGGGTGGATCCTGGCTGGCCTGGCCTCCGGTGAGCAGGGCGGCCAAGGCCCCGGCCACCAGCTCCAGGGACCGCTCATCGGTGGCACTGAAGGCGTGAGGGGTGGTGGCGTAGACCTTGATCACGCCCAGGGTCTGCCCGCCGGCCACCAGCGGCACCGCCAGCACCGCACCAACACCCATTCGCGCCACCGCCGTCGACCAGCCCGGCCACCGGATGTCGGCCCCAGGGTCCTCGACCCGTTCAGTGAGCGCACTGGCCCAAGCACTCAGACACGGGCCTTCCCCGAGCTCGTCCTGCACCCCGTCGATGGCCTCGATCACCGTGTCCGTGGCTGCAGCGGTGACTTCCGATCCGTCCGGTTCCAGCAAGGACACCCCAGCCCCGGCCGCCGGGCCGATCAGATGCACGGCCAGCTGGGCGATCTGGGTCACCGCACTCGGGGCGGCCGCCTGCCCGACCAGCACCTCGTGCAGGCCGGTGAACAGCACCACCAAATCCTCCACCAACGGATCCGCATCCCGTGTCATGGTCCCATCCTCCCCGACAACACCGCCCCAAACACTGCCTCAGCACTACCTGCACCGCGTTCGTGTCACCACACACCACCGCCCGGTCACCCCCGGGGGCTGCGGGCAGCGGCGGCCCCGGCGGCGATCTGCGCGGCCCACCGCACCCTAAACGGGCGCCCATCCACCGGCGCCACCCCCGCAGACCTAACGGCCACACCCCATGCCCCAGCATCCGCCGCCTGCTGGGCGGCGTACCGGGCCGCAGCCGCGACTGCTTCGGCCCGGCGCTGTTCGGCCTCTGCCGCCGCCCGCTGGTCGGGGGAGCGCATTGGGGTGCCGTCGGGGTGGGTCCAGGCGCGCAGGCGGGCGGCGAACCAGGCCCCGGGGTGGGTGATGCCGGTGGCCGCGTCGTGGGGGTAGCGGTGGCCGTTAGGTGCCCAGTCCAGGGCGTGGAGCACATCGGCGATGGTCCAGCCGGCCTGGAAGTGGGTTTTGGCCACCGAGACCACGTAGGCGGTGGTGATCCGCCGCAGCACCAGGGCGTGGTGTTGGAGTTCCAACCCCGCCCAACGATAAGCCTGCTTCCAATCAGACCGGGCCGCCCCCACCGTCAAAGGCTGAACCGTCCCATGAGCCGGCCACAGTGGAGCTGTCCGCTGGGCCAGGGCGGCTTGGACCTCCCGCCGCTGTGCGGCGGCTTTGGCAGAGGGTCGCGGCGTAGCCGCGTCCTTTGGGGAAAGGCTTTCGCGCGCGTGCGGGGGAGAACATACCCCCTCCGGGGGGACCGGGCCGACATTTATATCCACAGCCTCAGCTGCCTCCTCTTCCGTCCTCTCGGCCGGCGTGGGCGCCTGCTTCGGGGGCGCGGGGACGGTGAGGGCGTAGACCGGGGCCTCGCCCTGCTTCTTGCCCGTGGACCGCGGGGTGTAGCGGGCCGAGCGGCCGGTGGCCACCACCGCCAGCAGCCCCCAGTCCTTGAGCCGGCGGATCATCCGCCCCACCGAGTCCTCATGCACCCCGAGGCGCTCAGCGACCCAGGCCCAGGTGGTACGCCAGGTCCGCGACCCCGGATCCTGCTGCACGGCGATGACCTCGACCAGGGCGGCCATGTTGGCCCGGCCATCGGCACGCATCAGCTCCAGGGCGGGGTGTTCTAGGGCGGCACGCTTCCAGGCGACCACGTGGCGGGCCAACCGGTAGCCCTTGGGCACGGCGCGCAGCACCACGGCCTTGGAGCGTTCGTAAGCCACCCGCACCCGCCGACGGTGCGAGGGGAGCTCCCCGGGGGCCTCGAGGGCAGCCTCGGGGGAGGTGTGTGACCGAAAATCGGCGCGGTTGAGTGATGAGGGGTCCATTTGCGGACGCGCCTCAGGTACACTAGGGGACACAACAGTCCCCTGGTATTGGGTTCATGCGGTTCCTGATTCAGTTCTGTTGAACCAGCTGTCACGAGTTTGGCGACCTGGGACAGCTGATTGACTTAGACGGCCCGCCTTGCCCGGCGGGCCGTCAGTCGTTTAAGCGGTGTTCTTGAGCGGGAGTTCCGCCTCCTGAAGATTGTCGAGCTTATTGGGACGGCCGGCGGCACGTTCAATAAGGGCGCCGATGTACTCAGCCATAGACAGACCCGCCTTCGAAGCATCTTCTGCTGCGAGTCGATGCTGCTCAGGAGTCAGGCGCGTACTGAAAGGCACCTTCCGTCCTTGCATCTTGGGGGCCCTGTAGTCATTCATAGGCTCAGTCTTACATGGCGCATGCGCATGCGCCAGACATGTAGGTCGCGTGTCGCCGCTGATGCAAGTCGCTGATTTGGGGCACTCAACTTCCTAGTACCCGCTGTGCCCCTCGGGGTGGGTGACGACTTAGCGCTGGCCTCGATGTAATAACCGTCGCGGCTGGTCCAGCGCCAGCGACTGCCGCACCATCCGGTGACGTCTCATCGCGCTTCAGCCCCCTTTCGCTTACATATGGCTCGCCCCGGACCTGCCGGTGCTGGTCGTTGCTGCAACGAGAGTTGTCGTGAGCTGCCCGGGAAGACCCCGGTGCAGCAGCTGTTTCCCCTCGTGGGCACGGGGTGTTCGAATTACTGGGTGGTGGTGATCGGAACGCGGAGGACACCCCCGTGTGGATATGAGCTGGTCAAGTCCTTCGTCGTCCCATTGGAGGTACTCGGCCAGCCGCTCACCGGAGGCGTCGCGCATCACGGCACGGTCCGTATCGCGGACCGCTTTCCGCATGGTGGGGTCACTCGTGGCCGGGCAGGGACTGGGGCATTGGACCCCTCGCGTTGGCGCCCTGCTCCTCATGTGTGCGCCGACGCGGTCAGGGCCCGCACTCACTGCTGAGTGCGGGCCCTGGCGGGGTGGCTGCGGTAGCTAGGGGCGGTGCTGGCCGTGCCGGAGTTCGGTGTCGTTTTCGCTGTTCCCGATCGGGTCGGACTCGTGCGGTTCGGAGAACGACTCGAAGACCTTGTCGGTGGTCTCGTTGAGCCTTTCGTCGTCGGATTGCTCCTCCGCCACCCGCACCTCGTCGCGGATCTCGACGTCGTCACTGGGCATTTCAGCGGCCGCGCTTGCCCCGTCGTTGCGCCCGTCCATGTCCGTCCTCAGCCGTCCTGGCTGGTAGCGGCCGGCGGCGGATCGGCGTGGTTGTAGGCGTTCGTCGCGGCGGGTTGAGCGGTCAGCTCAGCGGGGGCCTCGTCGTCCACGCTGTCATTGTTGCGATCGGTGTTGGCGGTCAGGGAGTCCTCATTGAGGACGCTGAGGTGTTCCTGCTGCACCTCGGCGTTGGCCTCACCGAGGTCATCGGATTGGTGGGTCATCGTCTGGGTTCTTCCTGCTCGGTAGTGGTGTCCCCGATCCTAAAGGGACTGCACCGTCTGTTCCGTTGTGGAGCAAATTGAGTGTCCGACGAAGACCGAAGCTCGGCAGCGGACCCGTCGGGTGGCGGTCGAGGCGGTGGCCCGGGAGCAAGGGCTGCTGGAAATGGGTGAAGAGTTCTTCCTCGCCCAAGGCGAAGCCGAACAGATCATGGAAATCGCCGTACGGCACATCGCCGAGATCCGCACCAAGGCTGAGCAGAACGCTGCTCGGGCTACCGCCTCACAGCGCGTGAGCTCGCCGGCATGAAGGAGGAGCGGGTGGGTCTTGCCGAGATCGCCCCACGGCTGCGGCTTTCAGTCGGTGGGGTCCGCGCCCTCTTCAAAGGAATTCCCACCCATGGTTCGTCCAGGCGTGTCGAAGACGATGCGGGTCCGGACATGGCTGGCGAGTCCGCCCCGCGGTGCCACGGGTATTCATGGGAGGGTGAGGAAAATGCGATGAAACTCTTTGGCCCGACGTGAGCCCACCCCTGAGCCGGTCCCGGTGCTCCTGTCCGAACCTCTGAGCGCTGAGGTCGACTTCCTCCTGGATCTGGATCATTTTATGGAGGCCGGGCGCCTGGTGCGGGAACGCACGCAACTCGGCCTGTTCGTCGCCACCCGTGCGGTACGCCATCGCCAGCAGTGACACGGCGCTGGACTCACCTTAGCCGGCCTTGGAACGGTAAGGAGAACGCGTTAGAAGAGGGTGGGGTGTTCGGGGTCGATGCCGTGCACTAGTTCGCGCACGAGGCCCTCGTCCCAGCCGTGGGTCTTGAGCTTCTCGCGCAGTTGCCGGGACCGGGCGGAGCGTTCGGCCCGGGAGAGTCGGCGCCACCGGGCGGCGGTGGCCGAGGGCATCCTGCCTTTCATCGCCCGGTCGGCCATGTTCTCCGAGCGAGTGCCCAGCAACAGGTGCGTGGAGGGGCCCAGGGAGACGTGCACGCACAGGGGAACGTCGCACCAGTGCAGCGCGGTCAACCCCTCGATCGCGCCCAGCCCGCCGTGGACGGTGGCCAGGGCGAAGCGGTGGGCGGCGACGGCGCGCTGACCGCCGGCGGTGTTGATCCAGAACCGGCCGTAGCCGTCGTCGCTGATCGCCCCCAGCCACAGCCAGCACGAGTCGGCGTGCGGTCCTTTGAGGACGTGGGAGTAGAACCGTGCGATATCACCGGACTGCACGGGCGGCCTCCACCCGGTGCATGAGCAGCAGCAGCCCCGCGGTGATCACACCGGCGACCACGTGGGCCCGCCAGCTGAAGTCGAAGGCCACCGTGAAGCCCCACACCACCCACAGATAAGGGATCAGTGCGACGACCCCCGCGATGTGGTGGCGCAACACCGGTGCCATCGGGATGATCCTCAGGAACCAGTGCGCGGTCCCGTGCCAGATGCGGTAGCCGAGGCGGACCCAGAACAGGGTGTAGGACAGCATGGTCCGGGCCATGAGATCTCTCCCTCCCGGTGCCTGCCAGTCAGGCCGCGGCAGGCTCCGGATGGCCCCGGGGATACCGTCGCTGAGACACCGCAGTGCGCCACCGGCCTGCACGGTGTCGATCCTAACGGGGCCCACCGACCGTCTCCGGGCAGGGCGGGGCAGGCGCCTGAGACTGTCCGGCAACCGAGGGTCCGGAACGCACCCTTGCAACGAGGAGAGGTCGCGGACCTCTGGGTGAACCCACCGCGGTAGGGCAGGTTGCGGGCGACAGGCGGTCCAGAGACAGGGTGGCCGACCCACGGTAGTGTTCTAAAAGAACTAAAGAGAACTAAACGGCGCAAAAGTCGAGGAGGTGGCCGTGCCGAATCCCTTCAAGCCCACTGCCGGGGCCGCCCCACCGCTGCTGGTGGGCCGCCAGCCCATCTTGGACGCTTTCCAGGAGTCCATCGACGACGGTCCCGGGTCTCCCTATCTGTTGCAGCTGATGACCGGTGCCCGGGGTGTGGGCAAGACGGTGATGCTCAACGAACTGGGTGAAGTGGCTCTGCGCAACGGCTGGGTCGTCATCCACGCCACCGCCGGACCCGGAATGCTGGAGCGGATTGCCCGTCGGGCCAAGAGGTACCGGCAGGAACTCGGCACCCCTGACCATACCCCCGGAGCGATCAGCTGGAAGATCACCACACCGGTGGGCGAAGTCGGCCGGGAAACTTACGATTCAGACCCTGAGCTGCGGGTGTGGGCGGATGATCTGGCGGATCTGCTGGATGCGCTGGAGGAGCACGGCACAGGGGTGTGCGTCACCGTCGATGAGATCCACAGCCTGGACCTGGACCAGATGCAGGTACTGGCAGGCGACATCCAGATGCTCATCCGCGAGGGACGGCGCATCGCACTGATCATGGCCGGTCTGCCGCGGGCCGTGGAAGAGCTGCTGGCCGGCGACAGCCGGCCCACGACCTTTCTGCGCCGGGCCGAACGCCCACTGCTGGCCGCCGTCCCGGTCACTGAGGTCGCCGACTCCTTCCTCGAAATCATCGCCCGTGCCGGACGCTCCATCAGCGACGACCTGGCCACGGCATGCGCCCAAGCCACCCAGGGCTACCCCTTCATGATTCAACTAGTCGGCTACCACGTCTGGCGCCAAAGCGGTGTCGGCCCCATCACCGCCGACCACGTCACGACCGGGGTGGCCTCGGCTCAAGCCCGCCTCGGCGCCCTGGTGCACGAACCAGCCCTGGCAGACCTGTCGGCGGTCGACCGGACGTTCCTGGTGATGATGGCCCGAGACGACGGACCATCGCGCATGGGTGATATCGCGGCCCGCATGAACAAGGACAGCCGCTATGCCAGCGTCTACCGCGACCGGCTGCTGAAAGCCGGGATGATCCGCACCGCCGGCTACGGCCTAGTCGATTTCGAAGCTCCCTACCTCCGGGAGTACATGCGCGAGCACGCAGCGCACCTGGTGTCCGGGCAAGACGACGGCTACCAGGGCTGATCCCAGGACGCACCCACCGCTCCTGGTCACCCATCACACCCAGTCCCTGAAGGCAAGGAATGGAAGACGGTTCGGTTGCGAGACGTCGGCGGGTTGTTAGGTGCCGAGGAAGATGTCTTCGGGTCGGAGGACCATTCGTGGCAGAGCGGTGGTCTCGAGTCGCTCGAGGGGATCGGCTGCGATGTAGGGGGGCAGGTCGAGCGCGGTTAGCTCGGCGATGCGTCGGACAGGTACTTGGAAGGCGCGGTAGGCGCCGAAGGAAAACTCTTCGGGTGCGGTGGTGAACTCGTCCAAGAGGGCTTCTTGGCTGAGCAGATAGGCAGTGACGACAAGGTTGTTCGTGGTGGTAACCATGGCGACGAGTTTGAAGAATTGTCGGGGCAGGGCGACGCCGCGGTAGTGGGGGTCCTCGTCGTGGAGGACGGGGCCGGTGATGACGCTGACGGTGAGGTCGTGGTTGTCGGTGTTGTGGAGGATGTAGTCCTCCAAGCCGAGCCACAGGGTTTGGCCGGCGTTGAAGTCGTGGTGCTGGGGGGTGGCGTTGGTGAAGTGGAAGGTGTCGTCGTTGGCGGCCTTAGCCATCGGGCCCCAGGCAGGATCGAGCCGGCGCACCAGGTGCCCGCGGTCCAGGGGGTTGTCCCGGTAGACGTCTTCGCCGGTCTGCTCGTCGCGGGGCAGGCGCGGGTCGATGATCCAGCGATCGGAGTCCCGTCGCGGTCTGGTCGCGCTCCGCCCGTCGATGTTCACCGCCGTGAACAGGGCCAGTCGGCGGTGCCGGTGCATGACGACACTGAAGTGGTGGTATTTCAGCTCCGCGGAGGCGGTCTCGCCGAAGGCCTGGCGGCCCGGCAGGGGTACGGATGCGCCCAGGAAGTCCTCGCGGTAGCCGTCACGGTTGCTGTAGTCGGGGTCGATGGAAATCGCCTCGACTGCCTGACCGTCCGTAGCCGGCGGTTCGGTCGTCGTCGTGCCCGGTGGGGAGGCCAGGGTAGGGGCGGGCACCGGGGTGCCGAGCTGAACGGTGATGCGCAGCGGGATCTCCACAGAGACGGCGCCATCGGTGGAGGCAGCGTTGCCCGGAGGCGTAGCGGGGGTGGTCTCCACCGGCGGGGCAGCCGGCGGCGGAGGTGGCGGTGCCGCGGGGGTGGTGCCCGCACCGGCGGTGGCGTCGGGGGCGGTGCCGGCCTGGGTGGTCGGGGAGGGGCCGGCGGTGGTGAGCTGGGTGAGCAGGGCTGCTTGCTCAACTGTGAGTTGCAGTTGCATCAGGTGGTGGAGGATCCGGCTGATGCGGATGCCTTCGTTGAGGAAGCCGTACTGCGGTGCGTGCTGGGGGGTGGCAACGCTGGCATGGTGCAGGGCCACGACCTCCCACTGGTCGTTGAAGACGGGGGAGCCGGAGGATCCTGGTTCGGTGTCCGCGGCGTAGTGGAGGACGAGCTCGGGGATGTCGACCAGCTTGTTCTCCCGCAGGGCCAATTGTTTCTTCTGCCCGCCGGGGTGCTGCACGATCGTGACGAACTCGCCGATGATCACGGTGCCCTGAGCGGCGGTGAGAGGGCAGAAACCGTACCGGGCCAGTACCGCGGGGCCGGCGGCGACAGCCACCAGGGCGAAGTCCAGGTCGCGGTCGGCGGCGAAGAAGCGGTCGGAATCGAAGGAGAAGACGGCAGGGGGAAGCGGTTTGCCGTCGATGCCGTCCTGGTAGTCGAACTCGATGCTGCTGCTGCGCGCCGTGTCCGGATCCGGCAGGACATGGTGGTTGGTCAGCAGCAGGCAGGGGGAGACGAGGAACCCGGTGCCGTAGCCCAGCGCGGTCCCGCGATCGTCGCCGATGTTCACCCGGCCCACGCAGCGCTGGGCCTGGACGCCGGTCTCGAGGTAGCGGACGTCGACGAAGTCCGAGGTGTTGATGACGCGTTCCAGCAACGATTCCTGCGCCCCGGCGGACTCGAGTCCGCTGGGTGCGGGGGCTCCTAGCCGCTGGGCAGCGCTGCCCACCAGCGCCGCAGCCGGTGCCGCGGCCGGCGATTCCATCGGGTCGCCCCCGGAGAGGTAGCGGGTGACCCGGTCCAGGCGCTGGGCCACCCGGACCGGGTCGTTGACCTCGACCAGGCCCACCGGGTGGTGCAGCTTCTCCTGCGTGGCCAGGCGTTGCTGCTCTCGCTGGCTCACGCGCTGCCGTGCCAGGTCCTGCTGGTACTGCAACTCCTCGACCAGTGCATCCCCCGGGCCGCCGTCCCCGGCGGTGTTCCCGGCCCCCTGACTCTCGGATGCTGTGATCATGACCGTCACATCCCCTCACGCCGGGCTGGCCCCCGCCGGGTGCGGTGACGCACGCCCTCACTGGTCTCAAGTTTCAGGTGGCCACTACGAGCACGACAAGCCGAAATCCATGCATTTCGGCAGAAGACCACCCGGCTCACCTCGAGTCGGACACGGCAGGGCATCACCGGTCCAGTGCCACACTTCCATTAGCCTCACTCAGCCGCCCACATCCGGGACTTGAGCCTAAGGTCGGGGCCATCCCCGACAGTGGGCGGCCAGTGGCACGCCTACCATCAAGGCAGCCAAGCCCGACCAGGGGCCACAGTCGCCTACACCTTCACTTCAGAACGAAGCCTGTGGTCCCTCCGGTCAGAGGCCGGAGGGACCACGGGTCCTGGTGAGTTCTATTCGGTGTCGCCGTTGCCGTCTCTTGAGACTCGGCATAGATGTCGGCACGTCTGTTCCAACGGGTTAGATGTATTTTCTACTCACCCCCGCGTCGAATTCATCAGCGGTGTGTCATCCGAAATGGGAGTAGTAGGTGATGGGGCTGTAGTCCCAGGCCGAGACACCACCAAGACGGCCGTCCTTGTCCACCCGGAATCTGACCCTGTGGTAGATCTCAACGCCACCGTCCCCGTCCGTGTCGTGAAGGGCATGGTTGCTGTGCTTCGTCGTGTGTCCGTCAAGGGGCCAAAAGGTGTGCCGGAAGGGGCTGGCGCCAGTGGCGTCGTCATCTCCCGGGTCCGCTTCATACCGTTCCTGTTCGATGATGGCCGTTCGCCCTCCCTTGCATTTCACGTGGATCGGATAGTCAGCCCAGACGGCGGTGAATGCGGCACTCACCACTGGTTTCTTAGCGGTCACCGTGCATCCGTCCTTCGACGTGGCGGCCATAGCCGGAGCTGTGGCTAGGGCAGAAGAGGCCAAGGCCAGGGACGTTGCTGTCAGTACCAGCTTCGTCCATGACGCCCTCCGACGACTCGACGTGGTTTCGTTGTTCAATACGGAGGTAGTGCGCATGGTAGTGAACTCCTGTACAGATGGCGGCTACATGACTGATCTAGGTGAGAATTGCCCGTGGCTGTTTTGGGCCAATAGCATCCGCGAGATGCTTCGCCGACGAGCTGACGAGCTGACGAGCTGACGAGCTGACGAGGCACTATAAGGTGTATTCCTGCACCACAGGAATGTGGTGCGTCTAAGCCCTGTTTGACCTGAGATCTACCGATCTCGTCGGACCTCATGTCCAAACCTTGTAGATTTAATCGTGGACTTTGTTGGCGGGTGTTTCATCCATCCGTGGGTTGAGTTCTTGGGTACACCGACAGATGTACGCTCCTGGGTATCGCTTGTTGCCTCGGGGTTGTGCGCCCCCGGCGGACCGATCCGCCGGAGGCGGGGTTGCCAGGAACAAACCGGCGCACGGAAGCCCCAGGAGTTGGGCAGTTACGCCAGGCCGCCCGAAGCGTTGGATCAGTCCCGACTGTGCTTGCACCTGGTGTCCGGTCTGGGCGGAGTCAGCATGCCGTTAACCGGGTCAACGTATCCATCGCTCTGCTCATGTCCCTCCCCGAATCCCTATGCCTCGCACGGCAGGGCCCATCTGCTTCATAGGGACGCGGGTATGACTCTCAAGTCAAGGGTTGCAAGACGTCTCGTCGGGTTCGAGGTGGCCATCCCACTTCCTTGGTAGTGGCACGGCCGGCGGTGAGGTCCCTCCTCGAGGACTATGGATAGCCATTGCGGTCCCAAAAGTTAGTTCCATAACAAAGTTCCGACTAATACGTACGGAAACGACTTCCGGTACGCTAATGGCATGGAATTAGGGTACGCGCGGGTCTCGACAGCCAAACAGGACCTCGACCGGCAGATCGATGCCCTTCGGCAGGTGGGCATCGCCCCGGAGCGGATCTATGTGGACAAGAAGTCTGGGGCCACCACGGATCGCCCCGGGCTGACCGCGGCGCTGGCCTACGCCCGGGAGGGGGACGTGATCGTGGTGCACACCCTGGACCGGCTCGGGCGCACCGTGCGCGACACCTTGAACCTGATCCACGACCTGGCCGAGCGGGGGGTGGGGGTGCGTAACCTGGCGGATCCGATCAAGGTGGACTCCGCGAACCCGAATGATCCGATGGCGCAGCTGGCGGTGGTGCTGCTGGCGTTGTTCGGGCAGATGGAGCGCACCTACACCCTCGAACGCGCCGCCCACGCGAGGGCGGTGGCCACGGCCAAGGGCCGGCGGATCGGGCGGCCCTCGGTGGTGGATCCGGACAGGCTGGCTTATGCGGCGCATCTGCGCGAGTCCGGGCACACGATCGCAGAGATCGTGGCCAAGACCGGGATCACCCGCACCACCCTCTACCGCCACCTCCCGCCCCGACCCCCGGAGCCGGTGACCGCTGGGCCGGTCACCGTCGCCGATTCCGATTCCGGTGCGAGGGCCTGACTGGGTCACTTCCGGTGAGGGTCGGTAGAGATGCCAGCGCAGGTGATCGGCGTCGACAGCCGGCTGCAACCCTCTCTCAGTCGTTGGTGGGAAACGGGGAGTGATGCTCGTGGGCGATCACCCACTGCTCATTGCTGTCCACGAAGACCAAGGTCGACCGGGTCCGACCTGAGAGGACTTCCCCCTCGGCCCGGCAGTCCCACACGAAGATTCCCGTGGCGATGGCCACGGGGCCGAACACGTCGATCTTCAGGTCATCGAACCGGCCGTGGAAGTCCTCCATCCCGGTGAACTGCTCCACCTCCATCCGCATACCGGTTTCGGCGTCCTGACGGTCCAACGGATCGACGTCATCGAACTTCGAGAACTTCGGACCCGCCAGATGATAGGACGCCAAACGGTCGAAGTCCTTGGCCGTTACCGCATCCAGGACCTGCTCGATCCGCGCCTGCACGGCAGCCTGCGCGGACTCGAAGGGATCAGCGATGATGTCCATCAGTTCCTCCCGGAACGCCCTGGGCAGCACCGTGTCAGCCATCGGCCAGAGTCAGCCGGCACCACGGTCACTGCCATGGGTGCTCTACACCCTCACTATCGTCCTCCGGACCGCCTGCGCCCCACCACCCGGGGGCGCATCACAATCTGGCTCCGCCCAAGCGGGTGTCACCTGTTCGTGCGGCAGCCCCCGTGTGCATCAGATGACGGGGCGCCCGGCCGGGTACGCGCACGGGATCCGCCGCTAATGGCGGAGTCCGGGTTTCCGGACTCGTGTGCACGACCGGTGGTCTTGTTCGGTCAAACCGTAGTGCAGCCTTGAAGGCAGGACACCGGCGGCTCATCCTGTCAGGTGAGGAATGCGCCTTCGACGAGTGAGGTGTTCCGTGTTGCAGCTTGCCCCAGGGGTGAGCCAGCTGGCTGGCTTTCCCCGGAACCAGATCAACGTCTACGTGGTGGAGAACATCCTGGTCGACGCCGGTACCCTCGCTGCTCGACGACGTGTCCTAAGCCAAGTCACCGGCCGTGACCTGCAGGCGAACCTCATCACCCACGGCCACCCCGATCACTTCGGATCCTCCCGTGCCGTCTGCACCAGGCTAGGCATCCCGCTCTGGGCAGGCGCGGCGGACCGCGAGGCCATCGAGACCGCGATCCCGGCAACGGGGGAGGGTCGGCTGGCTCGGCTGATGGGCAAGTTCCCGTTGGCACCAGGCCACCCGGTCGCCCGCGTGCTGCACGAAGGGGACGAGGTCGCAGGGTTCACCGTGCTCGAGGTCCCCGGGCACTCACCTGGGCACATCGCCCTGTGGCGCGAATCGGACGCCGTGCTGCTGTGCGGGGACGTCTTCTTCAACATCCGACGGCTGTCCCAACCACCGGACTTTCTGACCTGGAAGCCGGAAGTCAATCGGGAGTCCATGCGCAGACTGGCGGATCTGCGTCCCCGGCTCGTGCTGTTCGGTCATGGCAAACCGGAAAGATACGGGCCCTCAGAACGTATGCCCATCTGACCTCCGGGACTCGCCCCTGCGCGCTCCGGGGCCGGTCTCAGCGGTTGACGTTCCAGTGATCTCAGGGACACCTGACAGCGTCAGGGTTTCATGACATCCCGGAGGTGGGCGTGCTCGAGCACGATGGACAGCAGGGCGTGACGGCCCCGCACGCGGCGTGGGAGCTGGGGGCCGCCCTGGCCGATCACTCCGTGCCGGTGGACGGCTGCGACGGGGTGGCTGTAGCCCAGTCCCTACGCATGGCCGCGGATGCCTGGCGACTGCGAAGACCGAGGAGACCACCGACCGCGCTTTGGAGCGAGTGAGGTTCCTGCGCCTACTGCAGCGCGGGGCCGGCGTGGCGCTGCACGGTGCCGTGGAGGACGCCCGAGGAAGCGGGGCTTCGTGGGCCGGGGTTGGCTGGGCGTTGAACACCTCTCGGCAGAGTGCCTATGAACGATTCACTGACTGACACTGCGCCTGGTCAGGGTTCCCCGACGGGTGGGACCGAGTTTTAAGAGCTTTCGGTGCGTTGGCGCGCCTTGCAGTTCTAGGGATGCGAGACGGGTGGGTTGCGAGACCCGGAAGGTGCTGCGCATCGGTGTCTGTAGCACGTTCTAGTTAGGTCTGGTGACGTGCTGCGGAGCGGTGGACAGGGTGAAGCCCCTGGCTGGTGGGCCGGGGACTTCACTTCTTGGAGCGGGGATTTTGAGTGGTTGAGATCATCCGTAGCCGCAGTGTCAGTCGACGGTCGGTGAGAAAACCCCACTACGTGCTGATCCACGCACTGCTGAGGGGCAGCGGGATCATGGAACGACCCGATGATCAAGCCACTGTGCAATGCAGTGGCCGACAGCTATAACCTGCCGAAGCGGCGTGACGCGTTCCGGTGATGAAGCGCTAACGAGCCCATGTGCTAAACGCCCGGCACGCTGGATTATCAGTAGCCGTCACAACCCCGGCCAATTGCCCTTGATGGGTAGCGGGTAGCCGGGGTCGACGCGGTCGGTGGCGATGTCGAACCGGACGTACTGCGATCCACGGAAGATGTAGACCTTGCCGTTGCCCCAGTTGACGGCCGCATCGATCCGGTCGCTCCACAGGGTGTCCCAGTGGCCGGCGATGGGTAGCGGGTAGCCGGGGTCGACGCGGTCGGTGGCGATGTCGAACCGGACGTACTGCGATCCACGGAAGATGTAGACCTTGCCGTTGCCCCAGTTGACGGCCGCATCGATCCGGTCGCTCCACAGGGTGTCCCAGTGGCCGGCGATGGGTAGCGGGTAGCCGGGGTCGACGCGGTCGGTGGCGATGTCGTAGCGGACGTACTGCGATCCGCGGAAGAAGTAGGCCTTGCCGTTGTCCCATTCGACGGCGGCGTCGATCCGGTCGAAGTTGGCGACCATGCCAGGAGCCAGGGCACCCAACGTGTCTGCGTACGCAACTTGCCCACCGCTTAATGCGACAGCGGAGCCCAGCCCCAGCGCGGCGCCGGTTGCCAACAGATGGCGCCGGGAAAGGCCATCGGGCGTGGCTTGATGAGCGGGGTCGTTTGAAAGGTCTCGTGTAGTCATTGCATGCTCCTCAGGACGTGGGATGACGGGGCGCTTCTGCGACCTCCCACTCTGCAAGTTGAGGCGGGTGGCGAGAGCAGGGGCTACAGCGTGCTCTCTCCAGGAGTGGAACCACCGAGGAGCAGAGGCCGTGCTGTACGGCCAGTGTTTGGATTACGGCGTGATTCCGGCATGACTACCGTCCCGCACCATGTAATGCGCCGACGCGCAAGGAAGGGGCATGTGGGTCACCAGGTGTCCTGGGCCTCAAATCCATGGGGTATCTACCTCCCCTGCCGCGCCGTCGCAGGAACCGAGGTCCTTCAAACATCCGTCGGGCTAGATACCCATCGCTGCCGAAGAATATCGATCCCGCCATTAGGAATCGGACGTACGGCAGGTGTCCAAACAACCGTCCAAGAAAAAGGTGATCACCATGCCTGGGTAGCCAGGTCGTAGCCCGGACGTAAGGGCTCTTCAACGCACCCACCCGACGATGGACCCCTCCACGAACCCCCTACTTGTATTGGAAGGCAAGGGATGCGAGACGTCTCGTCGAACTTTTTTGCGACCCCGAGATTCCGCTACGCGGAGTGTCTCGTACCTATGTGTTTTATCCATGGGCCTAGAATCGGATACTCAACGTAGGTTGCGAGACAGATGAGGTGGACGTGGGGAAGCTGATCGGGTATGCGAGAGTGTCGACGCGGCAGCAGGACGCAGACCGTCAAGTGTCTGATCTGTTGAACGCTGGCGTGCGGCGCGATGATGTCTATGTCGACAGTGGAGTGTCTGGAGGCCGTGCGTCGCGTCCGCAGTTCGACAAGGCCGTGGCCGCGCTCGAGGAGGGTGACACCCTGGTCATCACCACGCTGGACCGGCTGGGGCGGTCGACGCAGAACATGCTGGCCTTCGCCGAAGCGCTGCGGGGAAGAGATGCCGGGCTGCGGGTGCTCAACCTCGGCGGAGGAGACGTGGACACGGCCACCCCGATGGGGTCGATGGTGTTCACCGTGATGGCGGCCTTGGCGCAGATGGAATTGGAGATCAAGCGGGAGCGGATCACCGACTCGGTGGCCAAGCGCCGGGCTGCGGGCAAGGACTTGGGCGGACGCCGTCAGACCTTTACCGACTCCCAGATCCGCAACGCGCTGCGGCTTATCGAGTCTGGGGAGCCGGCCACCCAGGTCGCTCGGGACCTCGGGATGTCGAGGGCTACTCTCTACCGGCGTATACGTGAACTGCCCATGTCGACCATCTGAGCACACGCTGTCTCTGACGGTGCTGTTGTTTAAAGCGTCCCTTCCGCGGTCGTGTCATCGCCGGGGGCAAACGCCCATCACATAACGTCGTTCCAAAAACTTTTGTGCTGGCCTACAAGAGGGTGTGGTGGTAGTTGCATGCGGCGCACCGTTGGCGCACCGCTTGCTCAGCCGGCCAGGCGTTCCCCCAGCTTCTGTGCTGCTTCGAGCATCGAGAGCACGTGGCGGTCGAGGTCTTCACGCATGGAGTAGCTGACGATGCCGATGGCGGCCTTGAGGACTGGCCCCGCAAAAACCGGGACGGCCACCGAGGAGGATCCGGGGTGATATTCCTGGTGACTAAGGGCGTATCCCTGGGATCGAATTTTGGTGAGTTCGCGGGTCAGGGAACTGCGATCGGTCAGCGTGGTGTCGGTGTACCGCTCCAGGGGCATGGCCAGGATGGCGTCGGTGAACGCTTTTTCCCCGAAGGCCAAGAAAACCTTGCCGATGCCGGTGGCGTGCAGGGGCATGCGGGTGCCGATGCGGGACGCGTGCGGGGCTGAGGTGTCGGCGGTGAGTTTTTCCAGGTAGAGCGCGTGGACGCCCTCGCAGACGGCCAGTTGCACGGTGTCCCCAGATTCGTACTGGAGATTGAGGAGGAAGGGCATGGCGGCTTCGCGCAGCTGCCCGTACCACGGGGCCATCACGCCCATCTCCCACAGCCGGATGCCCAGCCCGTAACGTCCGTCCTCGAAGCGTTCCAGGAACCGCCCGTCGACGAGTTCGCCCACGAGTCGGTAGACGGTAGACATCGGGATTCCCGCCCGGCGAGAGATTTCCGTCAGGGTCATCAGCTGGTGGTCCAGGTCAAAGGAGCTCAGCACTTCCAGAACGCGGCCGGTGACCGATTTGACCGGGCTGCGGTAGGGCTTCTCGAGCGGAGCGGGGTTCATGGGTCCTGTTTCCGTTCTGTATTCGTAGTCGGGGCAGCGAGGGCTTGGCGGTGGGTCAGGACCAGGCGGTGTCCGATAGGGCCTTGGCCACGTGACCGGCCACGGCTTTCATCTCGGTCAGGAGCCGTTGCTCCTGCGCTGCGGTGAGCCGGTGCGAGGGCGCCGTGTCGAGCCTGTGCCCGGGAAGGGGGGCTGCGCTGAGGGCCATTGGGGGTCGTCCCGTGGCGCTGATGGGCACGGCGTATTCGCTGCCGCTGTCCTGATCGGTGGCTGTCGCCCAGCCCCGTTCCTGGGCGGCGCGAACGGTCGCGGCCAGGTGCGGGTCCCCAGGCTCCCCAATCCCGGGGGCGGCGGGGGAGACCTCGGCCATGATCGAAAGAATGACGTGGCCGGCGGCGCAGCTGGTCAGTGGCACGGACCGTCCGGCGCCGCTGCCGGGATCACTGGCACCGTTGGGCAGGACTTCCTCCAGGCACAGGGCGCTGCGTTCCCGCAGTCCGTAGACCCTCACGATCATGCGCGCGCGGATCGCCAGCTGGAGCAGCACCGAGCGTAGTCCTTGGCCGATGACGTCGTGGGTGGGGGCCAGCACCCCCAGCTCCCACACCAGGGGGCCGATGCAGTACAGCCCCTCAGGCGTGCGGTCGATCGCACCCAGCCCCTCGAGCGTGGCGAGCATGCGGTAGGTGGTCGGGGCCGGCAGTCCGCAGCGCTTGGCGATCTGGGACAGGGGCATGGCCCGGTGCGCGTGGTCGAAGGCGGAAAGCACCGAGAAGATCCGCTCGGCCACCGATTTGGGGGGCGGGGCCCCGTGCAAGTCCGGCGTCATGGCTCTCCTGTCATCCCGCTCCATGATACGCCCTCATTTCACTCAGTGGAATGTCATTCCTAATCACTCTTCAAGGCCAAGCCGATGCAGGGCTCCTCAGATTCCTATTTCACTGAGTGAAATGATTTGGGGTGAGGTGGATCACGTCCTGTCACTCTGGGGGAACGTTCGACCACGGAAGGCCCACCACGCTGGGCCTGATCCGTCCCGGGCCCCGGTCCAGGACGCGCCGATTCCAGCACGACGGGGAGCACACCATGACTTCTGCAACGAACAACCTGAGTAGGGCCGAGCACGACGGCGACAGCCGTTCCTTCCCGGATCCCTACAGCCTGCCGACTCCTGAGGGGGCTGAGGGGTGGGAGAAGATGTACGCCTACCACAACCGGTTCCTGCCCGGGCGGCAGACAGAGGACTCCGCCAAGACGTGGTTCCGCAACTCCTTGCACTTCCCCGAGGTCTCCTACCCCTTTGACCAGTCGGTCATCGACGGATCGTTCACCGGCACCGGGGTGACCAACACCCGCGTCTTCGCCCTGCCCCCGGCCAAGGGCCTGGATGTGCGAGTGGTCAACGGGTACACCTACATGTCCGCCCTGCCCAGTCCTGACGTGGAGGAGCAGGCGCGCCGGGCCGAGGAGTTCGCTCAGCGTGCGGGCTACTACTTCCAGAACTGGGACGCCCTCTACGAGGAGTGGATCACCCGGGTGACCGAGGCGATCCGGGGGGTCGGTGCCCTGGAGGTCCCGGCGTTGAGCGAGTTCGAGCCGCTGGAGCGCGTCATCAGTGACCGCGGCCCGACCCAGGGCAACCAGCTGCTGGCCGCCTATCACCGTCTGCTGGAATACGGGGATCAGATCTGGACCCTGCACTCGGAGTTCCTCAATCTGGGCTATACCGCCTACCTGCAGTTTTTGACCCTGTGCAAGGAGAACTTCCCGGAGATCGACGACCAGACCATCTCCCGGATGGTCAGCGGCGTGGACGTGTTGCTCTTCCGCCCCGACGACGAGCTGCGCAAGCTCGCCAACCGTGCCGAGGAGCTGGGTGTGGGTGACGCGGTGCTGGCTGCCACCGACGAGGAGAGCCTCTACACGAGCCTGGGGGACACCCCCTCCGGGCAGCAGTGGTTGGACGCGCTGGAGGAGGCCAAGGACCCGTGGTTCAACTTCTCCTACGGCTCGGGCATGTACCACTCCCACCGCTCCTGGATCGATGACCTGAAGATGCCGTTGCAGGGCATCGGGGACTACATCGGGAGACTGCGTGCCGGGGAGGACCTCACCCGACCGATCGAGAAGGTCGCCGCGGAGCGCGACGAGATCGTCGAACAGTACCGGGCCCTGCTCGATGAGGACGTCATCGAGGCCTTCGACCAGGCCCTGGAGCTCTCGCGCACCGTCTTTCCGTACGTGGAGAACCACAACTTCTACGTCGAGCACTGGTTCCTGACCAATTTCTGGAACAAGGTCCGGGAGTTCTCCGCCCGGTTCGTGCAGTGGGGCTTCTGGGACAACGTCGAAGACATCTTCTTCCTGCGCCGCGCCGAGGTCGAAGAGGCCATCCACGACCTGCAGATGGCTTGGGGCGCAGGCGGCACCCCTCAGGGCGGTTTCCACTGGCCGGCCATCATCGCCAAGCGCAGGGACATCTACGACGCCCTGTCGGCGTGGAACCCCCCGCCGGCCCTGGGCCCGGTGCCCGAGGAGGTCAACGAGCCGCTGACCATCATGTTGTGGGGCATCACCCCCGAGACGGTGGAGCGCTGGCTCACCGCCCAGGACGGCAACGCCTCGGGCAGCGTCCTGGAGGGCTTCGCCGGCTCCCCGGGCGTGGCCGAGGGACCGGCCCGCGTGGTGCTGCGCCCGGACGAGCTGGACACCGTGGAGCACGGGGAGATTCTCGTGGCCCCGGTGACCAGCCCCAGCTGGACACCGGTGTTCGGACGCATCCGCGGAGCCGTCAGCGACATCGGCGGCATCATGTGCCACGCCGCGATCGTCTCCCGCGAATACGAGCTGCCCGCCGTGGTCGGCACCGGCTTCGGCACCTCCACCATCAAGACCGGCCAGTGGGTGCGCGTCGACGGCGACAAGGGCGTGGTGACCATCCTGGGCGAGGCCCCGGCCACCGCCTCCGTCGGCGCCACCACCACCGACACCGACGCCCTGTAAGGAGAGCGACCATGGGAAAGTACACCAAACGCTTCGAAGAACTGCGCTCCACCGACCGACCGACCGTGGGCGGCAAGTGCGCCAGCCTCGGGGAGATGGTCCAGGCCCAACTGCCCGTGCCGGCCGGCTTCGCCGTCACCGTGGACGCCTACGAGGACTTCCGTGACACGGAAGGACGGCGCCAAAAGCTCATGGACATCGTCACCGGCGTCGACCCGCAGAACGCGACCTCCCTGCAGGCCGCCCACGACCAGGCCGTCGACCTGATCCTGGCCGCCGAGCTGCCCGCGGAGATCCACGACGAGATCGCCCAGGCCTACCTGCAGCTCAGCCGCGAGACGGCCGCCTTACGCGGGGACACCGAGACCGACCGGATCGCCGTGGCCGTGCGATCCTCCTCCGTGGATGAGGACAGCGACGCCGCCAGCTTCGCCGGCCAGCAGGAGACCTACCTGTGGGTCACCGGGGTTGAGGACGTCATCGCCAAGGTCCGTGAGTGCTGGGCCAGCCTCTACACCCCCCAGGCTGTGGCCTACCGTTCCGGGATGCCCGAGACCGAAGGCATGGAGGCGTCGAAGATCTCCGTGGCCGTCCAGCTCATGGCCGATGCCGACGTCGCCGGGGTCACCTTCACCGTCAGCCCGCGCACCGGGGACCGTTCCGTGGTGGCGATCAACGCCAGCTGGGGCCTGGGACAGGCCGTCGTCTCGGGGGAGGTCACCCCGGATGAGTACTGGCTGTCCAAGGTGGGTCCGAAGATCACCGACCGCAGGATCGCCCGGAAGGACCACGAGTACGTGCCCAACCCGGAGGGCACCGGCATCGTGTTCCGGGAGGTCGACGAAGCCCGCCGCGAGGTGCCCTGCCTCAGCGATGAGGAGATCTTCCAGCTGTGCGAGATTGGGGTGCGCGTGGAGAAGCACTACGGCTTCCCCCAAGACATCGAGTGGGCACTGGAGCGACACTCCGACGGCACCTCCCACGTGATGCTGCTGCAGGCCCGGCCCGAGACCCATTGGAAGAAGCGCCGCGACAGCAAGGACCAGAAGACCCCAGCCACCACCACCAGCCTGCTCAACCTCGTGTCCAAGGCCGCGAAGGGGGTCCAGTGATGACCGGCGAAGACCACGTCAGCTGGCAGGACCTGCTCGATCTCGTCACCCAGCTCGAACAAGGCTCCTACGAGACGGCGAGCATCGACTTCGGCGACGTTTCGGTGCGCCTGTCCAAGAACGGTGCGCTGCCCGCCGAGCAGCCCGTCACCGCACCCTCCGTCGCACCCCATGAGGCCGCCCCTGTCGCGCCGGCCGCTGCCGCCGCACCGGTCACGGCGCCCGCGCCGGCCCCTGCCACGGCCCCGGTACCCGTCCCGGCCCCGCAGGTGCCGGTCGTCGGGGAACCGATCACCGCCCCGATGATCGGGGTCTTCTACCGCAGCCCGTCTCCGGGGGCGCCCCCGTTCGTGCAGGAGGGCGAGGAAGTCCAGGCCGACACGACCATCGGGATCATCGAAGTCATGAAACTGATGAGCCCGGTGACCGCCGGGGTGGCCGGCCGTCTGGTGTCCTTCAGTGTCACCGACGGCGAGCAGGTCGAGTTCGGCCAGGAACTGGCTGTGGTCGACACGGGGGGCCAGTGATGAGCACCGCTGGGGAACAGCAGAAGCCTGTGGTGCTGATCGCCAACCGTGGGGAGATCGCGGTGCGGATCGCCGCGGCGGCCCGCCGCATCGGGGCCAGCCCGGTCCTGGCGGTCAGTGCCGCCGACGTGGACTCGACCGCCGCACGGATCTGCGACCGGGTGGTGGTGATCGGCCCGGCCCAGGCAGGCAGCTCCTACCTCAAGGCCGAGTACATCGCCGAGGCTGCCGTCCACGTCCGCGCCGATGTGGTCCACCCCGGATATGGGTTCTTGAGCGAACAGCCCGCGCTGACGGAGATGCTCGAGGCCGAAGGCATTGCCTTCGCCGGCCCGCGGGCCGAAACCCTGCGCGCGGTCGGGGACAAGAGCAGCGCACGCGCGGTGGCGGTGGCCGCCGGGGTGCCGGTGGCCCCAGCGGTGGAGATCGCAGACCCGGCCGACACTGCCCACCTGGCTGACGAGATCGGTTTTCCGGCGCTGATCAAGGCCGTGCATGGAGGGGGCGGTAAGGGCATCCGGCTGGTCCACAACGCCGAAGACCTGGCCCGTCAGGCCCCGCAGGCGGCCGCGGAGGCCCAGGGCGCTTTCGGCAACGGTGCCCTGTACATGGAGCGTTACTACGGGGCGGCCCGGCACGTGGAGGTCCAGGTCTTCGGCGACGGGCGTGGCGGCGCCCAGATCTTCGGGGACCGCGACTGCTCGGTGCAGCGCCGTCACCAGAAACTCGTCGAGGAGTGCCCCGCCCCGGGGCTCTCCGAGCACCGCCGGCGCGTCCTCCACGACGCATCCCGGGCCCTGGTTCAGAAACTGGCCTACCGCGGGGCGGGCACCGTGGAGTTCCTGGTCGACACCACCTCCGAAGACGTGGTCTTCCTGGAGGTCAACGCCCGCATCCAGGTCGAACACCCCGTGACCGAGGAGGCCTTCGGGGTGGACCTGGTGGCCGCCCAGCTGCGCCTGGCCCTGGGCCTGGACCCCGAACTGCCCAATGTGCCTCCGGTCCCGAACTCCTCGGTGATCGAGCTGCGGATCAACGCCGAGGACCCCGCCCAGGACTTCCGCCCCAACCCGGGGCTGATCCAGAAGGTGCAGTGGCCGCGCGGGCCCGGCATCCGGGTGGACACCCACGTGTACGACGGCTACCGCTTCCCACCCTTCTACGACAGCCTCCTGGGCAAGCTGATCGTGCGCGCCCACGACCGCCCGGCCGCGATCGCCGCCGCCCGGGCCGCGGCCGAGAACACCGTGGTCGCCGGGATCGCCACGACCCTGCCCATGCACAGCCACGTCCTGTCCCACCCCGACTTTGCCGCCGGTGGCGTGACGACCTCGTGGTTCGGGCCGATGTGGGAGCAATGGACCTCACCCCAAGCTGCGAAGGAGGCCGTGCGATGAGCACGACCCAGACCCAGACCCAGCCTTCGGGCACCGCCCGGACCGGGCGTGGACCGATCCGTTTCGTCGACACCAGCCTGCGCGACGGCAACCAGAGCCTGTGGGGGGCCACCGGTCTGACCACCGGCATGGTCGAGGCCGTTGGCCGGGCCATCGACCGGGCCGGCTACCACGCCCTGGACTTCACCAGCTCCACGAACCTGTCCATGGGGGTGAAGTTCCACCAGGAGAACCCGTGGGAGCGGATCTCTCGGATGCGGGCGGTCACCCCGAACACCCCGCTGTCGGCGATTACCCCGGGTATGCGCTTCATGTCCTGGGAGAAGTCCCCGGAGACCGTGATGCGCATGGCCCTGCGCCAGATGGCCCGCCACGGGGTGCGCCGGCTGCAGGTGGCCGATCCCATGAACGACGCCGAGGCGGTTCAGCGGGTCTCGCGCTGGGCCAAGGAGGAAGGCATCGACTACGTCGTCGCGGCCCTGACCTTCACCGACAGCCCGGTGCACACCGACGACAGCTACACCCACAACCTGGACCGCTTCGTGGCCGACGGCAACATCGACGCGGTCTACCTCAAAGACCCTGGCGGGTTGCTCACGGTGGAGCGCACCCGCAGCCTGATCCCCAAGCTGCGGGCCGGAGCCGGGGACATGAGCCTGGAACTGCACAGCCACTGCACCACCGGCACCGCCTCCGAGCTCTACGTGGTCGCCGCCCAGCTGGGCGTGGACGTGCTGCACACCGGACTGGGGCCCCTGTCCAACGGCACCGCCCAGCCCAGCCTCGAACAACTCGTGAAGAACCTCGACGCCGTGGGCATCACCTACGACCTGGATCTGGACGCCGCCCAGGAGGCTGCGGAGATCCTGTGGGAGATCGCCCGGTCCCAAGGTCTGGAACCGGGCCGTCCCACGGAGTTCGACCTCTCCCCGCACCAGCACCAGGTCCCCGGCGGGATGATGTCCACGCTCAAACGCCAACTGGGCGAGATCGGGATGGCCGATGCCCTGCCCGAGGTGATCGAAGAGGCCAAGGCGGTGCGCCGGGAGATCGGATATCCGATCATGGTGACCCCCTTCAGCCAGTTCGTCGGAAGCCAGTCCCTGCTCAACGTCATGGCCGTGCGCAACGGCCAGGAACGCTACAGCCGCATCCCCGACGAGGTCATGCACTTCGTCCTGGGCCACTACGGCACCCCGGCCGGTGAGGTCGCCCCCGAGGTCATGGCCAAGGTCGAGGCCTCACCGCGGGCCGCGGAGCTGGCCGCTGAGCCGACACCGGTGACGGTCGAAGGATTGCAGGCCGAGTACTCCGGTCGGGTCGGCCGGCCCCTGGAGGAGGAAGAGCTGCTGCTGCGCGTGGTGCTGCCCGCCGAACAGATCGAGGCCATGCACGCCGCCGGACCGGCCCCCGCCTGGGCACCGGGCCGCCCCGGCACCCCGGTGACCAATCCCGTCCAGTTCATCAGCGCCGTCCACGCCCTGCCCGGCTGGAAGCACCTGTCCGTGCACAAGGACGGACAACGCGTGGAGCTGCACCGCACCAGTGAACCCACGACAGGAGCTACCCGATGAGCCCCCACACCATCGAGGAACGACTCGCCGAGGTGCGCGGGGTGATGCTCGACATTGACGGGTGCCTAATCCTCTCCGACAAGCCCGCCGGCGAACACGGGCAGCCCCTGCCCGGGGCCGTGGAACTCATCGAGACCATCCGCCGGTCGGGACGGTCCCTGGTCGTGTTCACCAACGGATCCCAGCAGCCACCCGAGGCCATCGCCCAGGGGTTGCGCGCGGCAGGTCTGGCCGTGGCCGACGAGGAGGTCATGACCCCGGCCGTGGTCGCCGCCGAGGTTATCTCCCGTCGCCACCGCGACCAGCTGATCCTGGCCTTTGGTGGCCCCGGGGTCACCGACCAGTTCCACCAGCGCGGGATCGCCCTGGCCGATCACGAACACGCGTTCCGGCACGGGCCCTCGAAGGTGGGCGCCGTGGTCATCGGCTGGGACACCGAGTTCGGCCGCGACAAACTCCAGATCGCCGCCGAGGCCGTCGCCGCCGGAGCCACGATCTACTGCACCTCCGACGCCCCCAGCTTCGCCTCCCGCTCCCGGCTCAATGTGGGTGTCTCCGGGTTCATCGCCACCGGTCTCTCCCACGTCACCGGTCAGCCGTACCGGCTGTTGGGCAAGCCCTCACCGGAAGCCATGGAAGCGATCTCCGCCCGCCTGGGCATGCCGCCCCAGGACATCATGGTGCTCGGCGATGACCTCACCCTGGAATGCTCCATGGCCAAACGCCACGGGGCGCTGGCCGGGCTCGTCACCACCGGCACCCACTCCGCACAAGACGCCTGGGCCGCCGGCCCAGACCGCGCCCCGGACCTGGTCATCGACAGCCTCTACGAGATCATCGGCCGTCTCGAGGCCACGCCCGTCCTGTCCGGCAAGGGAGGATCCTGATGCCCACCACCCCTGACACCACCAACACCGAGACCCAGCACACGGCCAGTGAACCCACCCAACGCCTCGTCACCTGGGCGCCCACCGAGCAGTACCGCACCAGCACCCGCATCTGGGACTTTCTGCAGTGGCTGGACCGTACCCGAGGTGTTGCGCTCACCGACTACCGGGCCCTGTGGCACTGGTCGGTCACCGAACTGTCCGAGTTCTGGGCCGCCGTCACCGAGTACTTCGAGCTGATCGGGGACGACCTGACCGGGCCCGCCCTGGCCGAGGAGCGCATGCCCGGGGCCCTCTGGTACCCCCACGCCCGCATCAACTACGCCGAAAATGTCCTGCGCCATGCCGCCGACCCCGCCCTGGCCGACACCACCGCGGTACTCACCATCGAGGAGGACAACACCACCCGGACCCTGACCTGGCGCCAGCTCGAGGCCCAGGTCGCCTCGCTCGCCTCCGCTCTGCGCGGCCGGGGCGTGCGCCCCGGAGACCGGGTGGCGGCCGTGCTGCCCAACGTGCCCGAGGCACTCATCGGGCTGCTGGCCACCGCCTCCCTCGGGGCAGTGTGGACGATCAACTCACCAGACCTGTCAGCCACCGCCACCTTGGACCGGATCCGCCAGCTCGAGCCCACCGTGCTCATCGGCAGCGACGGCTACCGCTTCAACGGCAAGGAGTTTGACCGCCTGGACCACCTGGAGGAGGTCGCCGCCGGACTGCCCACCGTCGAGCACGTCCTCGTCGTGCGCAACCTCGACCCCGGGGCAGGCCTGCCCGTCGGCAGCACGGCCTTCGACGAGCTGGTAAACCACACCGTGTCACCGTCCTATGAGCGCCTGGCCTTCGACCACCCGCTGTGGGTGCTGTTCTCCTCCGGAACCACGGGCAAACCCAAGGGCATCATCCACGGCCACGGCGGGATGCTCCTGGAGGCGTGCAAGGGCACGGGTTTGAACCAGGACATGGGACCGGGCGATCTCTACTACGTGGCCGCCAACACCTCTTGGATGGTGTGGAACACCCTGGTCAACAACATGGCCTCCGGGGCCGCGGTGGTCACCTACGCCGGATCGCCCACCTACGGCCACAAGGACCGGCAGTTCGAAGTGATAGCTCTGACCGGGGCCACGATGTTCGGCGTCGGGGCCGCCTACCTCTCCCTGGTCGAGCGCACCGGACTGGAACCGGGCAAGGACTGGGACCTGTCCAGGCTCAAATCCATCCTCTCCACCGGCTCCCCGCTGCCCGACTCCACCTGGGCCTGGGTGCACCGGGCAGCGAAAGCCGACGTCCACCTGGGCTCCGACTCCGGAGGAACCGACATCTGCAGCGGATTCATCGGCTCCAACCCGCTGGAACCCGTGCACCTGGGCGAACTGCAGGGTCCACTGCTGGGCGTGGCCGTGCAGGCCTGGAACGACGAGGGCCAGCAAGTCGTCGGTGAGGTTGGGGAGATGGTGATCACCCGACCCATGCCCTCGATGCCGGTGCGCTTCTGGGACGACCCGGACGGATCCAAGTACAGGGCCGCCTACTTCGAGAAATACCCCGGGGTGTGGTGCCAGGGGGACTGGATCACCGAGACACCCGAAGGGGCATTCGTCGTCCACGGCCGCTCCGACGCCACCCTCAACCGCCAGGGCGTGCGCCTAGGCTCCGCCGACATCTACGCCGCCCTGGAAGGCATCGAAGAAATCGAGGACTCCCTGGTGGTCGGGGCCGAGCAACCCGACGGCGGGTACTACATGCCGATGTTCGTCGTGCTCACCGAGGGCACGGAACTCACCGAGAAACTCACTCACCGGGTCAAGCAACAGATCAGGGCCCGCACCTCGGTCCGTCACGTCCCCGACGAAATCATTCACGCCCCAGCCATCCCCAAGACCCACTCGAACAAGCGCGTGGAAGTCCCGGTCAAGAAACTATTCGCCGGCTTCGCCCCGGAACAGGCGGTGAACCTTACGTCCCTGGCCAACCCAGAGGCCATGCAGTGGTTCATCGAGGCTGCTCAGCACTTCCACCAGAACAAGGCATAAAACCTCAGGCCCGGTCCTGCCTCCACCCCTCCCAGCACCGAAAAAAGGAATCTCATGCCGTTGGAAGGCAAAGTCGCCCTGGTCACCGGAGCCGGAGCAGGCCTGGGCCGCTCGATCGCTCAGTGTTATGCCCAGGCAGGCGCCCACGTCGTCGTCTCCGACATCAACGATGACACGGGCGCGGAAACCGTCCAGCTCATCCTCAATGCTGGTGGCACCGCCACCTACCACCACACCGACGTTAGCTCCCCGGAGGAAAGCCGGGGACTCGTTCAATTTGCCCTGGATACCTACGGGCGTCTCGACATCGCCTGCAACAACGCCGGCATCGCCCCGCCTCCTACGCCAATGGCAGAGATCTCCACCGATCTGTGGCGGCGCACCTTGTCGATCGATCTGGACGGTGTCTTCTACGGCATCAAAGCCCAGGTGCCGGCCATGCTGCGCAACGGTGGAGGAACGATCATCAACATTTCCTCCATCCTCGGACAGGTTGCCTTCCCAGGGCTGGCGCCCTACGTCGCCGCGAAGCACGCCGTCGTCGGGCTGACCAAACAGATCGCCGTGGACTACGCGGCACAGAACATTCGGGCCATCGCGGTAGGGCCGGCCTTCATCAAGACCGGTCTAGAGATGGCCCTGGACGAGAAAACCCGCGCAGCACTGGACATGGCTCATCCCATCGAACGGATGGGTAAGCCCCGTGAAGTCGGTGAAGTTGTCGCCATGATCAGCGCAGACCAGTGGTCCTTCGTCAACGGAGCCTACCTGCCCATTGACGGCGGATATCTCTCCCGATAGCTCCCCCATTCGGGCAGCACACGAGCTTCTGGCGCCTGTGTAGGTCCAGGAGGGCCGCTTCGACAATGGGAGGAGAATCATCGCCCCTGAGCCGAGGAGCCACACAGGAGAAAGGCCACCACCCATGGCAGAAAGCTCCCACTCCATCAAGAATTTTACTGCCCTACCTGCGGGTGCCCGCGTCGAGGTTTTGAGTTCCAGTACTCCTCATTACCCCGAGCTCGTGGAGGACTCCATGCCGCCCATGCAGGTGGGGTAGGTCCGGGACCTCAGAAAAAGAGAACGCAAAATGCTCTGCCTCAATGAGCACCAAATCCTCTGACGCTGACCGCAAGATCCCTCCAGTTATCACGGCAGCACTGCCTCCACCTGCCCCACCCCTCCGGCAACTACCGCCGCCGACTGTGCCCCCACCCGATGGTGAAGATCGTGATCACCCCATAAAAGAAGGAGTTCCATGAGTGAGTTCACTGGCAAGGCCGGATTGGTCAGCGGCGCCGCCGGCGGTATCGGACGAGCCACGGCCATCGCCTTCGGCCGTGAAGGCGCCTCGGTCGTCGTCGCCGACATCGGACCGATGCGCGCCCAGGCCGAGGAGACCGTGCGTCTGGTCGAAGAGGCAGGGGGCAAGGCCGTCTTCGTCCCCGTAGATGTGGCAGATGCTGCCAGTGTCCGGAACCTGATCGCCACCACCGTGGAGACCTACGGCCGGCTGGACTTCGCACACAACAACGCCGGCGTGCTCGTCGGCGGTTTCCTGGCCGACACCACCGAGGAAGACTTCGACAAGATTATCGCCGTCGACCTCAAAGGCGTCTTCCTGGCCATGAAGGAAGAAATCAACCACATGATGGAGCACGGCGGTGGCGCGATCATCAACACCGCCTCCGAAGCCGGCCTGGTTGGAACTCCCCAGGCCGGGGCCTACGTTGCCGCCAAGCATGGGGTTGTGGGGCTGACGAAGACCGCTGCCGGCGAGTACGCGAACTTCGGCATCCGCGTCAACGGCATCGCCCCGGGGGCGATCGGCACACCGATGGTCCTCAATCTTCCGCAAGAGGCTCAAGAGAGCCTGATGGCACCTCAGCCCATGCACCGGCTCGCCGACCCTTCCGAGGTTGCTCACACCGTGGTGTTCCTGGCCTCGGAAAAAGCCTCGTTCATCACCGGAACAATCATTTCCATCGATGGTGGGGCAACCTCAAACGCCCAGTCCTACGACCCCGTCAACAGCCCTGCCGCGTGATCCGGACGCACTTACCGCAACGAAGGGCCTTGCACGGCCACTCAACAAGTCCCTTCTTTATTTGACTTACAGCTCACGGACCCTGCATTGAGAATTACTTCGATGGGCCAGTGGTCATCGGCAACGACCTTGACGTCAACAACGTGGGTTAGCGCCCCAAAAAGCAGATCAAGCTGCTGGATAGCACCTGATTTAGGCAACGGGGCCCCTGAAAGGAATCTGCATGATCTACGAGTACGGGCTCGACCTCGCGTCTCTGGACGCCATCGACATGCACGTGCACATCGAGTGCTCCGACCACGGGCACCCCTCCCTGCCGGCAGCGCTCACCGAGGCCTCCGCCAAGTACTTCAAGTCCGAGGACCGCTCCCCGTCCCTGGACACCATCGCGCAGCGCTACCGGCAGTGGCGGATGGCCGCCGTCGTCTTCACCGTCGACGCCACCACCGCCCTGGGGCACGAGCCCAACTCCATCGAGGAGATCGCCGCCGGTGCCGCGCGCAACAACGACGTGCTCATCCCCTTCGGCTCCGTGGACCCGCTCCAGGGCGGGCCTGCCGTGGAGCGGGCGAAGAAGCTTGTGGAGCACCACGGGGTGAAGGGCTTCAAGTTCCACCCGTCCCTGCAGGGCTTCGACCCCTCCGATGAGCGGTTCTACCCCCTCTACGAAGCGATCCAGGCCCTGGGGGTGCCGGCACTGTTCCACACCGGGCAGAACGGCATGGGCGCGGGCCTGCCCGGCGGCTACGGGATCAAGCTGGGCTACTCCAACCCGCTGCTGCTGGACGCGGTGGCCGCGGACTTCCCCGAGCTGCAGGTGATCATGGCCCACCCCTCGGTGCCGTGGCAGGAGGAGGCCAACTCGATCGCCACGCACAAGGCCAACGTGTGGATCGACCTCTCCGGCTGGTCGCCGAAGTACTTCCCGGAGTCCCTGGTGAAGGCCTCCAACGCGATGCTCCAGGACAAGGTCCTCTTCGGCACCGACTACCCGCTGATCACCCCCCAGAAGTGGCTGGGCGCCTTCGAGCAGCAGTCCTTCACGGACGAGGTCCGCCCGAAGATCCTCAAGGACAACGCGGTGCGCCTGCTGGGCCTGGCCGGGGCCGCGTCATGAGCGCGCAGGCCGGGCGGACCCGCCTTTACACCGACTGCGACCCCTACGGAGCGAACGAAAATTCAATCGAGACAGGTAGCCGTATTTCCCGACCGATGGAATATACGAAGCGCTGAACGTTTATATGCACCAATCTCAATGGGTTTTTACATAAGGCCGGCTACCGGTCCGGCAGCCCTCTCTGTCAGCAAGGAGTGAATATAAGCAACCGATGAAGGCCCAGTCAGGAGATCATCGAGCCCGCCAGGAAAGGCCTGATCAGCGAACCTTTACAGATGGCCGGGAATCGCGCCGGCCCTCAGCTGACAGAGCCTATGCCCGCCGACGCGCACCCGGGCCGGGAAGCGCATAGCTGTCTGCGGCAGAGGCGAGACGGTGGCCAGCTGCACATTCCACGACTGCTTCCACGGGTTCACCGCATCCCTCGTGGGCGACGACGATGGCGGGTCCCTCACGATCGGCACAGTATCGGTCGCCCCATTGGAGCAGGGCGATGAGCACCGGATGGAGATCACGTCCCTTCGCCGTCAGCCGGTACTCGTAACGGGCCCTCCGCCCCGGTTCGCGGTACGGCATGGCCTCGAGCACGCCCGCGGCAACAAGGGTGCGTAGCCGGTCGGCCAGCACCGCGTCCGACATGCCCGTGTGCTCCCGGATCTGGTCGAACCGACGCACTCCGTTGAACACCTCGCGCAGGACGAGGATCGTCCACTTCTCCCCGATGACGGTCAGCGTGCGCTGGATCGAGCAATTGCCGGTATCCATCTCGAGCCATCGCATGGTGAGCGAACCCCTTTCACCTATGACGTCCTGGTTGACAGCTTTAGGCCCCTACTCTAGCTTCAGAATACAGAGCCAGTGAGGGGTGGTCACCTATGACCAGCAGTGCAACGAAGATTCCCGGTTTCTCCCTAGAGGACGCGAGCCGGTTCGTTGCCGCCTCAGGGTTTGTCATCGACGAGGTCGGGGACACTCGTCTTCGCGGTCACGTCGAGCTCAACGAGGACCATTTCACCCCGTGGGGAGTGGTCCACGGCGGTCTCTACGCAACCATCGTCGAGTCCGCAGGAAGTGTTGCCGCCAGCTACGCGGTGGCCGAGCGCGGCCAGTTCGCCGTGGGCGTGCACAACGCCACCGACTTCCTGCGACCGTCCACCGGCGGGCTCGCCTCGGTCCAGGCTGAAGCGCTCCAGCAGGGACGCACCCAGCAGTTGTGGCAGGTCGTCATCACCGACGATGCGGCCTCGAAGGTCTTGGCCCGTGGACTCCTCCGGCTGCAGAACGTAGCCCTTCCGGGAACACCGCCGGACCGAACCGCCTGAGCACCTCACCGACCAGGAAACAAGGAATGGAGTCCGGCATGGCTGATTCTGAATCTTCCCTCACGGCTGAAAGGGAAACGGTTATCCGCTGGCGTGACCCACGCGAGGGGCGAGCTGTGATGCCCACGCTCGACGGGATCGAGTTCCTTCGAAGAATGGTCGCCGGGGATCTGCCGAATCCTCCCATGGCGGGTCATGTGAACATGGACCTCGTCGACGTCGAGCATGGCACGGTGACGTTCCGCGGCCAGCCCGACGAATCGCATTACAACCCGATCGGCGTGGTCCACGGCGGCTTCGTCGGCACAGTGCTCGACTCTGCCCTGGAATGTGCAGCACACTCCACGTTGCCGGCTGGGACCGGGTACACCTCGATCGAGATCAAAACCAACTACCTGCGGCCGGTCAGCGCCGACAGTGGACCGCTGACCTGCACGGGCCGGGTCGTCAAACCTGGCCGCCGAGTCATCTTCGCCGAAGGCGAGGTCGTCGACAAGGGCGGCGAAACCGTGGCAACAGCCTCCGGCTCTCTGCTGGTCTTCCCGCTCGAAACGACGTGAACGGCAAAGCTGCGACCCAGGTGGCCAAGAGCTGATCTACCCCCAGTGAAAGGCCGAACCATGCCCGTATTCAAGGCACACATCCCCGCTGACCGATTCTCGCCTCAACAGAAGCAGGCCCTGGGTTCGGCACTGCCTGGAGCCCTCCACGAGGCCCTGGGCATTCCCCGCGAGGACCAGTTCGTCATCATCTCCGACCAACCGGCCGGTTCACTGTTCCTCGACCCCTCGTACATGGGGATGAACCGCAGCGAGAACGCAGTGATCATCACCGTTCTCTTCACCGCGGAACGACCGCTGGCCGACAAACGCGCAGTAGTCCGGGCGATCTGCGACAACACCGTCAGGGCCCTGGGTATCAGCGCCGATGACGTGTTTATCGCACTGGTGCCGGTCCCGAAGGAGAACTTCTCCTTCGGCCGTGGTGAGCTTCGACTAGCCCAGAACTGAGCTAATGGTGTGTCTCAGTTTTGCTGGATGGCTTGAAGCGCGACGCGGCCGCGGGCGACCTTTTCGAGGATTGAGTCGGCGGTCGCGGTCCAGGTCACCGCGGCAAGGGCACGTCGGCCGCGTCGTCTGCGCCGATGTGCTGTCTCCGTAGGTCCTCGGTTCTGGAACCCAGCTCGTCGTTATTGCCCGAGCGCATGAACCCCGGCCTCTGTTCCGCGGTGGATGGGTCGATGGCGACGCCCAGGTTAGCCAACTCCACCATTAGCGGGATTGTTCGGATCCCGAGTTCGGTCAGTGAGTACCGCCCTTGCTTTCCCCGCGGGGCCTCGGTCTTGGACAAGAACCCTGCACTCGTCAGATCCGCCAGGCGCCTGGATAGCACAGGAGCACTGATGCCTTCGTCGTTGGCCGTCAACAGTTCACGGAAGCTGCGACGGTCATAGGCCATGACGTCGCGCAGGATCACCAGGCTCCATCGATCCCCGACGACTTCCAGGGCGCGGTTGATCGGGCACCCCGACCGTGGCGACGTGATCAAGCCAACCTCCAAGTAGTTGCACTGTGTTACCAGTCCGAATAGGGTCACTGGTAACAGTTTACAACCACCATGGTAGATCCCTGCAGGAGTTGGCATGAAGGCGTTCGTCTTACAGAAGTACGGGTCCCCGCTGCGCCAGGCGGACGTGCCCGAACCGGTCCTGGGCGACCACGAGGTTCTGGTGCGGATGAAGGCCGCGGGCGTCAACCATGGTGATGAGCGTCTTCGTACGGGTGAGTTCAAGCAGATCTTCCCGTTCAGACTGCCGATGGTCGTGGGCAGCGAGTTCGCCGGTGAGGTGGTGGCCACCGGGTCTCTGGCCCACCAGTTCGAGCCGGGGATGGAGGTGTTCGCCTATGCGGACCTGACCAGGATGGGGGCCTTCGCCGAGCTGATTGCCATCGATGAGAAGTACCTCGCGTTGAAGCCAAGCACGGTGACCATGGCGGAAGCCGCGTCCCTGCCGGTGAACGGTCTGACCGCGTGGAACGCACTCGTGGAGATGGGGCAGCTGCGTGCCGGCCAGACCGTCCTCATCCATGGCGGGTCGGGGGGCGTGGGTTCGGTGGCCATTCAGCTGGCCAAATATTTAGGCGCTACCGTGGCGACCACGGTCAGCGCCGCCAATGCCGATCTGGTGCGGGAACTCGGCGCGGACATCGTCATCGACTACCGCACGGAGGACTTCGCAGCGAAGCTGTCCGGCGTCGATCTCGTCTTGGACAGCCAGGGCGGCGAAACGTTGAAGAAGTCCCTGGGCGTTCTACGGCCAGGCGGCACCGTCATCAGCATCACCGGGCCGCCGGACCCGGACTTCGCGGCGCAGGCACGGGTCAACCCGGTGGTGAAGGCTGCGATCCGCGCCCTGAGCAGCGGCATTCGGCGGCAGGCCCGCCGGCTGGGCGTGATCTACCACTTCTTGTTCATCCAACCCCATGGGGACCAGCTGCGCACGATTGCTGGACTCGTGGACCAGGGCACCATCCGGCCGGTCGTCGACCGGACTCTGCCGTTCGAACAGACCAGGCAGGCGCTGGAAGCGCTTCTGTCGGGCGGGGTTCGCGGCAAGGTGCTCGTCAGCACCGAATCGGTCGCGCCCCACGATGCCGGTGGGCCGAAGGGCGACGGTCTATCACAGGCCCTGGCATCGACGTGGGTGACGGCTCCGACCCAGCGGATCCTCGCGGGCGGCCAAACGATGGCCTACCGAGAACTCGGTGCCTCCGGCGGCACACCGGTCGTGATGCTGGCACATCTGGGGGCCACCCTGGACAACTGGGATCCCCGCCTCATGGACGCGCTGGCCCGCCATCACCGCGTCATCGCCGTGGACCTGCCCGGCGTGGGCGCGTCCAGCGGAACCGTGCCCCCTACCGTGAAGGGGATGGCCGACGCCGCCGTCGGCTTCATCGAGGCGATGCGGTTCACCGAAGTGGACCTCGTCGGCTTCTCCCTGGGTGGCTTCATCGCGCAGCAGATCGCCCTGGACCACACCGGACTGGTGCGGCGCCTTACGCTGGCCGGAACCGGCCCGGCGGGCGGGGCCGGCATCAACCGGCCCACCGGAGCGGCGTATGTGTACTGGGACATGGTCCGCGGAGCGGCGGCGCGCACCGACGCCAAGGAGTTCCTCTTCTTCAACCGCGACAAGACCGGCAAGGACGCTGCCAAAGCGTACCTGCAGCGGCTGGACGAACGCGTCATGGACCGGGACGCCTCGATTACCACGCAGGCCTTCCGGACGCAGCTGAAGGTCATTAAGGCCTGGGGCAGGGCCGAGCCCCAGGACCTGTCCTCCGTCTCTGCCCCGACGTTGGTCGCCAACGGCGACCACGACCGAATGGTCCCCTCGGAACTGTCCGAAGACCTTCACCGCCGCATCCCAGACAGCCAGCTCGTGATCTACCCGAACGCCGGCCACGGCGGGATCTTCCAGTACTGGGAACAGTTCACCGAAACCATGCTGGACCACCACTCACCTGTCCACCGGTAAGGAGAAGGCATGAACCACACGATGCAGGCCATCAGTCAGGACGAACTCGGCGGCCCCGAGGTCCTCAAGCCCACCACCGTCCAGCGGCCCGAACCCGGCATGGGCGAAGTCCTCGTCCGGGTGCACGCCGCGAGCGTGAATCCCGTCGACGGGATGAACCGGCAGACCGGCATGTTCGTGGGCCAGCCGCCGTTCGTGCTCGGCTGGGACCTCGCGGGCACCGTGGAAGTCACCGGCCCAGGAGTGACCATCCACCGGCCCGGCGATGCGGTATTCGGGATGCTGCCGTTCCCGCACGGGCACGGCGCCCACGCCCAGTACGCCGTGGGACCGGCCCGCGCCTTCGTACCGAAACCGGATTGCTTGGACCACGTCCAGGCCGCGGCACTGCCCCTGTCCGGGCTAACCGCCTGGCAGGCGCTGGTGGACACCGCCCGGATCGGTGAAGGCAGCCGGGTGCTGGTTAACGGGGCCTCCGGCGGAGTCGGGCACCTCGCCGTCCAGATCGCCAAGGCCCATGGTGCATATGTCATCGGCGTGGCCTCCACCGCAAACACCGACTTCGTCCGCACGCTGGGCGCCGACGAGGTGATCGACTACACCACCACCGACATCACCCAAGCCACCGACAACCTCGATGTGGTTCTGGAGACCGTCGGCGGTGACTACCCCGTCAAGGCACTGGAGGTGCTCAAACCCGATGGCATCCTGGTCTCAACGTTGCCCCAAACCCTCGCGGCCATCGAAGACGACGCACGCGAGCGGGGAGTCCGCCTCGCCGGGCTGTTCGTCGAAGCAGACGGCGCGGGCATGACCGCCCTGGCCGAGCTGACCATCACCGGCCAGCTCACCCCCACCATCACCGCGACCTTCCCTCTCGAGCAGGCCGCCACGGCACAGTCCACCAAGTCCGGCCCCGGCAAGACCGTGCTGACCCTGGCCTGAGCTGCTGCTGACATGGGGAGCCTTTTGTCCACGCAGGGCACCAGCACCGCTGCAACACACGTACAGGAGTTGCCTCCGCAATGACACGGCAAACGACAGCGATGGCGCGCCATGAAATCATCCCTCAGGCCAGCACGCGCCCCAGTCGCTTCGGCAGGCGAAGAGCATTTTGGGCCTCGGCATCGGTGCTGGCCCTGGCACTATGGTCCAGCGGGGCGCCGAGCGTCCTCTACCCCACGTACGCAGAGCAATGGGGGCTCACCCCTGCGGTCATTACCGCGGTGTTCGCCACCTACCAGCTCGCGATCATCATTGTCCTACCCCTGTTCGGAGGACTATCCGACCAGCTCGGCAGACGAAAAGTCATGATCATCGGCCTTGTCCTCATCGCCGCCTCAGCCGTGCTCTTCGCCCTCGCCCCGAACGTCGGATTCCTGTTCGCCGGACGTGTGCTCCAGGGAGCAGGCACCGGACTGGCGATGGGAGCCGCAACCGCCTCGCTAGTGGAGAACAATGTCACCTCCAATCCTCGGTTCGCCAGCACGCTGGCCACGATTTCGACCGCCACTGGGCTAATGCTCGCCCTGGTGCTCAGCGGCCTGTTCGCCCGATTCGTGCCCCTGCCGATGTTCTGGAGCTACATCGTCCTTCTCGGTCTGGCGCTCTGCACGATCATCGCTCTCACACTCTCTCCCGATGACCGTCCTTCGAACGCCCCGCGATGGCGGCCCCAGGCGCTGCGCTTGGCCCCGGGAGTACGACTGACGTTCATGATCGCAACGATCTCGGTTGCCCTCGCTTACTGCGTGGGTGCGATCATGCTGTCCCTTGGTGCGCACATGATCCGCCAGTTCACGCAGACAGACGACGCTTTGGTGACCGGCCTGCTCCTGGGCTGTTCGGCCGCAGCGATCGGCGTCACGGCACTGCTTTCGACGCGGCTGCCCGTGCAGGCTGCAGTAGTCATCGGTGCACTGCTCTCAGCCGGCAGTCTGACTCTCATGGTGGTGGCCGCCGCATCCGGGTTGATCGGGTTCTTCTTCGCCTGGTGCCTGGTCGGCGGGGTCGCGTACTCCTTTGCCTTCTCCGGCGGCCTGGGGGTCATGAACCGTGCTGCACCAGAGGAGCACCGCGGTGCCAACTTGTCGTTGCTGTACCTCGTCGCGTACTTCCTGCAGGGTGGTGTCGCGATCGGCGTCGGGATCCTGGCCACTGTGAGTTCGTTGAGCACAGCCGTGACCGTTGCCGCATTGTTCCTGGGCAGCTTGTGCGCAGTCGTCCTGGTGCTCATGGCGATCGCCCGGCGATCACGAAGGCCACTCCACGGTAGCCATCGACCCTGAGCACCTCAAAAGTACAAGGTCCCGCGAAAACGGCGATTGAGCTCACCTCAACGGGTGGATCGAATCAACGCTGCAGACTCACAAAAAGCTCACATCACCGAAAGCCATGAGGCGTCGAATCCGCAACCTGGCTCATCGAGCGCGCCCTTTACATATGGCCGGTTAGCGGCGGACCGTCCTGCGGTGGATGTTCCGTGAGTGGCGATGAGCCCGCCGCCTCGAGTGGCGGCGGGCTCATCGTGAGTGTTCGGTCAGGAGTCCACGTGTTGTGGCTTGTTGATGACGTAGATTGCGCCGGTCGTGACATCTTCCTCGAGTTCCTCGAGGGTGCGTCCGCGGGTTTCCGGCACTGCCTTGTAGACGAAGACGAATGCGACCACGTTGACCACCGCGAAGGCGAAGAACGAGCCTGAGATTCCAATTGCGGCAATGATTGTCGGGAAGAACAGTCCTAGGAAGGCGTTGGTGAGCCAGAGGACCAACACCGACATACCCATGCCGAAGGCACGCATCTTTAGCGGGAAGATCTCCGAGAGCGTGACCCACGTGGCGATGTTCAGGAACAGCTGCATCGAGCCGACGAACAGCACGATCAAAACCAGCAGCACATACGGCTTGATCGGGCTTCCCTCGGGCAGCAGTGTGGCGGCGGTGCCAATGAGGATGTGGCAGATCGTCACCAGCCCGTACCCCAACAAGAACGTTTTGCGGCGGCTGATGCGGTCGATGATGCGCAGGGCGATGATCGCGGTGATGACCGAGATGACCGCAGGCGCGATGTTCGCGATGAGTGCTCCACCGGCCGAGAAACCGGCATCGATGAGCACCCTCTGCCCGTAGTAGAGAATTGAGTTGATGCCGGTCAGCTGCTGGAAGAACCCTATGCCGCAACCGATGAGCACGATGCGGTACAGGTTCTTGTTGCTGAAGATGCCCGCGAGGTCCATCGGGATGAGCTTTTCCTCTTCGTTGGTGACGAATGAGATCTCATCCAGCTCCGGCTTGGCGCGATCCTCCGGGCGCAGGCTTTTGAGGATTTCCAGGGCTTCCTCGTTGCGGCCTTTCTCCACGAGCCACCGCGGGGACTCCGGCATGCGCAGCATGCCGAAGAACAGCACAATCGCCGGCAGCGCGGCGAAGGCCAGCATGACCCGCCAGACCCAGGGGTGCTCCTCGCCCCAGAGGTTGCCGATGATCGCGTTGATGACGATCGCGGCAAGCTGACCGGTGACGATCATCAGCTCATTGCGGCCGGCGAGTGAACCGCGGATTTCGAAGGGCGCCAGTTCTGCCAGGAACACCGGTACCACGGTCGAGGCGGCGCCCACGGCCAGGCCGAGGATGATGCGGCCCACCACCATGATCGCCAGGTTTGGGGCTACGACGCAGAAGATCACTCCGCCGAAGAACATCGCCGCGAGCAGAATGATGGTCTTGCGGCGACCCCAGGCGTCTGACAACCGGCCGCCCGAGATGGCGCCAGCGGCGGCAGCGAAGAGCAGCGAGCTGACCGCTATACCTTCACCGATCGCATCGAGATTGAGCTGGTCGGGCCGGGACATGAGTTCCATCGCACCGTTGATCACGCTCGTGTCGTAGCCGAACAACAAACCACCGAACGTTGCGATGAGTGCCACTGTGCCAAGCCGTTGGCGATACGGCCCCGGAACAAGCGGAGGCAGCGACGGCTTGGACGCGGCGCTGCCCATAGAAGATGTGACCATTTTGGTTTCCTTTGAGGATCAGAGGTGGACAGGAGCGGTGCTGGTGCGGGTGACAAGTTGTGAGGGAATCACGATGTGTTCGCCTGGGGCGGGAGTGTCTGTCGCTGCGGTAGTGAGGTGGCGCAGGGCGAGCTCGACGGCCGTGTGGGCCAGTTGATGAGGGTTTTGGGCCACGGTGGTGAGATCGATGTAGGGCAGGGACGCCTGCTCGGAGTCGTCGAAACCGACCACCGAGAGGTCTTCGGGCACGCTGTGGCCGAGGACCCGGGCCTGGCTGATCACCCCGACGGCGCAACGGTCGTTGAAAGCGATCACGGCTGTGGGGGCGGGGTCTTGAGACAGGAGCTCGGTGACGGCGGCTGCACCTTCGGCCTCCGAGGCGCCGCCGGCCACGATGAGGGCTTGGTCCGCAAGGCCTGCGGCAGTCATGGCGTCTTGATACCCCGCGCGGCGGTCCTGGCCGCCGGCTTCACGGTTGGCGTCGATGTAGGCGATGCGCTGGTGGCCGAGGGAGATCAGGTGTTCCACGGCCAGGACCATGCCCCGGTGGTCGTCAGTGGCGACACTGGCGATGGCTTCCGAGGTGACGGCCCGGGTGACAGAGACGACCGGCAAGGTTCTGCTCAGGTGCTCCAGCCGGTCTTGAGGCAATGAGCTGCCCAGCAGGATCACTACCTCGCACCGGTCGCGCAGCAAGGCTTCGACGGCAGCGTCTTCGGCGCGGTGGGGCGTGATGGCAGAAAGGACGATGTCGTAGCCGTGCTCTTGGGCGGCGAGGTGCAGGCCGTCGACGATTTCTCCGTGGAAGGGCTGCATCGGTTCGAAGGCCACCCCGAGCAGCCGGGAGTGCTGTTGGCGCAGCACGCGGGCGCGTTCGTCACGGCGATAGCCCAGCTCGGCGGCGACCGCCCGCACACGGGCCCGGGTCTCCTCGCTGGCCCCGGGGGCGTCGCGGAAGACGATCGAAACCAGCGGCTGGGAGACCCCGGCCGCCTGGGCGACATCGCGCATGGTGACGCGGCGCCGGCCCGGGCGGCCGGGGGCGTCCTGTGACGCGGAGGTGGGAGTCATCGCCGGGAGGTGGTGAAGGCGTCGCGGAAGCGTTGCAGGGCCACGTCGGGGGTATCGGCGGCAAAGGCCTCCATCGCGACCACTCCTTCGTATCCAATCTCGGTCAGGGCCGCGGCGACCCGAGGGTAGTGGATCTCCCCGGTGCCGGGCTCGCAGCGCCCAGGCACGTCGGCGACCTGGATCTCCCCAATATGCGGAAGAGCCCGGGCGCACAGCTCCACCAGGTTCCCCTCCCCGATCTGGGCGTGGTACAGGTCCAGGTTCAGCCGCAGGTGCGGGCTGTCCACCGCCGCGACCAGGGCCAGAGTGTCCTCGGCCCGTCCGAAGGGCACCCCCGGGTGATCGACGGCGGTGTTGAGGTTCTCCAGGGTGAAGATCCGCCCGTGGCGTTCGCCCAGGGCGGCCAGCCGCTCCAGGGTGCGGGCCGCAGCCAGCCAGTCGGTCCCGGTCACGACCTCATGGGCCACCACGGGCAGGCCCTTGTCATCCAGGCCGGTGCCGTGGACGTTGAGCCGGGGGCAGTCGAGGACCGCCGCCGCCGCCAGGGAGTCCTCGGCGGTGCGCAGCAGCGCGGCGGCCCCGTCCGGGTCGACCAGGCTGCCGGACACGTAGCCGGTCATGGACCCGAACCGGGCCCCGGTGGCGGCCAGGGCGGGCAGGTCCTTGGTGGTCCAGCCCCAGATCTCCACCTCGAACCCGGCCTCGTGCAGGCACCGCACCCGCTGCTCAAACGGCAGGTCGCCGTAGAGCATCTCCGCGTTGGCGGCCAGGGTGAACCCGCTCATCGGGTGGCCTCCGCGACAGAGAGCTCGACGGGGGCGTTGGTGCGGTAGGACTCGATGCAGCCCAGCGCGATCCGCAGCGCATCCCGGGCGGCCTTGGTGCCTGGCCCCTCGGTCGGGGTGCCCAAGGCAGTGTCGACGAAGGCCTGCAGCTCTCCGGTGTAGGCGCTACGCATGGACTGGGTGTCGGCGCGCACCGTGTCGGCGGCGAGGCCCTCGGGGCCGTAGTAGCGCATGCTCGAGGCCGCCAGGTCCCCGGCGGTGACCATGCCGGCCGAGCCGAAGGCCTCCGCCCGGGTGTCGTAGCCGTAGGCGGCCGAGAAGCTGGCCTCGGCGGTGGCGATCGCCCCGTTGTCGTAGCGGATCGTGACCACGGCGGTGTCCAGCAGCCCGGCCTCCTTGAAGTCCGGGGCCACCAGCGCATCGGCCACCGCGTACACCTGTACCGCCCGGGCGGCGGGGTTGAGGAAGTTCAAGGTGTCGAAGTCGTGGATCAGCGTCTCCAGGAAGATCGTCCACGGCGCCACCGCGCCGGGGTTCGCCAGTCCCGGGTCGCGGGTGGTCGAGCGCAGCAGCTGCGGGGTGCCGATTCGCCCGGCCTCGATGGCCGCGCGGGCCTGCGGGAATCCGTCGGCGAAGCGGCGGTTGAACCCGATCCGGAAGACCACCCCGTTCTGATCCACGGCGCGGTGGACCCGGTCGATCTCCTCCAAGGTCATCCCGGCCGGCTTCTCGCAGAAGATCGCCTTGCCCGCCGCGGCGGCCTGCTCCACCAGGGTGGTGTGGAAGCGGGCCGGGGCGGTGATCACCACCGCATCCAGGGCCGGGTCGACCAGCAGCTCGGTGATGTCCGTGTAGGCGGTGTCCACCCCCAGCGACACGGCCAGGCGGGCGGCGGCACCGTCCACGGGATCAGCCACGGCCGCGAGACGAGCGTTGGGAATGGCGCGGGCGATGAGCTGGGCATGGCTGGAGCCGATGCGGCCGGCACCGATCAAACCGACGTTCAAGGTGCGCGAGTCGAACACGAGTTGCTCCTTCAAGAGAGGTCTACGGGGCGAGAACAGGCCAGAACGGGTCATGAAACGTTGTCCTGACAAATCCCTTGGCAGAAACTGTAGTACGTATTAGTGTGAGCGGCAACACATTGCATGGGGTTATTTGTAGGTGCGCATCGAGGCGCGGAGCCTTGCCGAGAGAGGAGCATTTCCATGACTGCACGACGTGTTTCCACCCCGTCCCGTCGGTGGGCATCCCGGTGACGGCTAGCCGGAGCTGCGCTGCTGGTTCCCGCTCTGGCCCTGGCCGGCTGCTCGTCGCAGGGCGGGCGTACGCCCGCCGCGGCCGAGGGGGAGGGCGGCCAGGTGGCCCAGACCGAGCCGATGAAGATCGCCATGGTCACCCACGCCGCGCCCGACGACACCTTCTGGGACACCATCCGCAAGGGGACGGAGGAGGCCTCGGCCAAGAACAACGTGGAGTTCCTCTACGGTTCCGACCCCGAGGGCGGCCGGCAAGCCCAGCTGGTGCAGCAGTACATCGATCAGGGCGTCGACGGCATCGCCGTGACTCTGGCCAAGCCCGACGCAATGCGCGATGTGCTGCAGCGGTCGGAGGAGGCCGGGATCCCGGTGGTGAGCCTCAACGCCGGGGAGAACGAGTTCGAGGAGCTCGGCGCCTTCGCCCACTTCGGGTCCGACGAGCAGCTGGCCGGGGAGGCCGCCGGTGAACGGCCCCGCCACGGGCAGTAGTCCACACACCACACAGAACAGGGATACGTATATGGCAATCATGACCGACCGCCTGGCCGCCGCCCCCATTTCGTGGGGAGTGTGTGAGGCCGAGGGCTGGGGATACCAATTGACCCCTGAACAGGTACTGACTGAGATGGCGGAACTGGGAATCTCCGCCACCGAGTTCGGGCCTGTCGGGTTCTTGCCCGTGGACCCCCAGGACCGCGCCCAAGCACTGCGGGACTACGGGCTCAGGGCAGTCGGCGGTTTCTTGCCGGTCGTCCTCCACGACCAGAACCACGACCCCATGTCTGCGGTCGAAGCCGAACTGGAGGCCTTCAAAGCTGCCGGAGCGCAGGTGCTGGTGCTGTCCGCCGACACCGGAGCCGTCTCCTACGACGACAAGCAGCAGATGGACGATCAGCAGTGGGCGGTCTTCGGGGCAAACCTGGAGCGAGTCGTCCGGCGGGCCGCTGAGCAGGGGATCACGGCTGTGCTGCACCCGCACGTGGGCACCATGATCGAATCCGCCGCCGCGGTGAACCGGGTGCTCGAGGCGACCTCCGTCGATCTCTGCCTCGACACCGGACACCTGCTCATCGGCGGCACGAACCCGCTGGAGCTGGTGCGACAGCACGCCTCCCGCATCGGCCACGTCCACCTCAAAGACGTCGATGCCGAGATGGCTGGGCAAGTCGGACGCGGCGAGCTGGAGTTCACCGCCGGGGTCCGGCAAGGAATGTTCGTCCCCCTCGGCGCCGGCGATTGCCGGATTGCCGAGATCGTCGCCGAGCTCGAGGCCGTCGACTACCCGGGATGGTACGTCCTGGAACAGGACACCATGCTCTCCGGGCCACCACACGGTGTGGGACCGATGGCCGATGTCCGCGCCTCAGCGCAGTTCCTCCAAGCGCTGCCACACACCAGCGTCGGCGCCCGTCCTCGCTAAGCGGCAAAGCTCAGGTGCCCTGCGCACCGATGGGCCTCACCGTCACCGGCGCCTACCGGTCACGTCGGAACATCGATGGCAACCGCCCAGCAACGCCGGCAGGCACCAGGGGCGGCCACCGGTGACAACGCCCGTGCGGAACATACCCTCGGCCTGTTCCCCACGGGCGTTGTCACCCCAGCATCCCTCCGATAGGCCGGACCGCCTCGACACCCATGCAACGGGCCGCGACCTGCCATGCCCAAAGATGCCGCATGACCTTGTGAATGCGGACCCGGACCCATCACACAGATGCCGCCCGCGCCCGGTATTCGCTGTAGTCCCCATCAATCCACGTGCTTCTGGAAGCCCACAATGTCTGCAACGTTGCCACTGGCGATCGACAAAACCTCTCCCATACCCCTCTATTACCAACTGGAGCTGGCCCTGAAGGATGCCATCCGCAACGGAGTGCTAACCCCAGGTGCCAAGCTGGAAAAGGAAAGCGAGCTCGTCGCCCGACTGAACGTGTCACGGATCACGGTCAGGAAAGCCATAGACCACCTTGTTGCTGCCGGGTTGCTGGTACGTCAACCTCACGCCGGCACCTACGTCGCTGCTTCCGACCAGTCGGTCGCCCCCACTCGCCCCACTCCGCCACTTTTCCGTAACCGAAACCCGGAACCACCAGACCAATCGATACCGCAGTAACGGCGTCCTCGGCCCCACCAGGGCATCGACTACAGGGTTAGTCCCTCCCGGGGTTTACATATGGCCGGTTAGGGGACCGCGAGTAGGACGAGCAGGAACAGATTCGTCGTCAGTGACGGCTCACGGAGAATCCAGGCCACAAAGGTGCGTTTGTTGGCCAGGTGATCCAAGGGCCTGGCTCGGTGCCAGCGCACAGGACCCCGATCGATGAGTGGTTGGGCGGAGGTGTCGGGGATGAAGTGGTCGCGGGGATGCTTCGTCACAGTGGCAGATGAATCAGAAGCCTCAACCCACCGTGCTGGCGGTCCCGGTGTGCCCTCACTGCGGGTGCCGCTGGTCTGCCGGCAGTCCCAGTTCCGTCCAGCGGCGGCCACCCCGCGTCGTTGCGAGGGGTGGCCGCCGCGGGAGGGTGGAGTGCTCAGCTGAGGGCCGTGCGGGAACTTTCTTTGGTCAGCAGTACGGCGACCACGCCAGCAGCCAGGACGGTGACCCAGAACACCGCCACCAGGGTGAGGCCACCGACGATCATCAGCCCGGTGGCGATCATCGGGGTAAAGCCGGCGCCGAGCACTGAGGCGCCCTGGTAGGCCAGCGACGCACCGGTGTAGCGGACTCGGGTGGGGAACTGCTCGGCGATGAAGGCGCCGATCGGGCCGTACAGCAGGCCCTGGATCACGCCTTGGCCGATGATGATGGCCACGGCGAAGCCCCACAGTGTCCCGTTGTTGAGCAGGAGCATCAGCGGGTAGGCGGCCACGATGCCCATGACCCCACCGATGGTCAGCATTTTGCGGCGGCCGATGTGGTCGCTCATGCGGGCGGCCCAGAAGGTGACAACGAGGGTCACGACCGCGCCGGCGGCCTTCCAGTTCAGCAGCGCTTCCCGATCCACGCCTTCTGCGGCGGCGATGGAGACGCCCCAGACGGTGAGCAGGCCCTGGCAGCAGTAGAAGCTCGTGGCGGCGATCAGCGCCAGGACCACCGCGCGCGGGTGGTTGCGCAGCACGTCCGTCAGCGGCAGGCGGCGCTTCTCGCCGGCCTCGGCGAGCTGGGCGAACATCGGGGTCTCGGTGACCTTGAGGCGGATCACCATGCCGACGACGATCAGTACCGCGGAGAGCAGGAATGGGATGCGCCAGCCCCATTCCAGGAATTGGTCACCGGTCAGGGCCGAGACGGCCGAGACGACCAGGGTGGCGAGGATGGCGCCGGCCGGACCGCCGGCGTTGGCGAAGACGGTGGCGAAGCCGCGCTTGCGCTGGGGGGCGTGCTCCATAGCCATCAGGGCGGCCCCGCCCCACTCACCACCGACGGCCACGCCCTGGACCAGGCGCAGCAGCACGAGGATGACTGGCGCTGCGATGCCGATCTGTGCGGTCGTGGGCAACAGGCCGATGAGCACGGTGGCTCCGCCCATGAGCAGCATGGACAGCACCAGCATCTTCTTGCGCCCGATCCGGTCGCCGTAGTGCCCGAAGACGATGCCCCCGAGGGGGCGGGCGAGGTAGCCGGCGGCCATGGTGGCGAAAGAGGCGAACAGGGCGACGGCGGGGTCGAGGTTGGCGAAGAAGACGTGGTTGAAGACCAGGGAAGCGGCGGTGGCGTAGAGGATGAAGTCGTAGTACTCGATGGCGCTGCCGACGAAGCTCGATGCCAGGATGCGCCGCATGTCCTTGGTGTTCAGCGATTCCTGGACCGCCGGACCGGGAGGTGGCGGGCTCTGCTGGGTGGTGGTGGGTGTGGTCGTCACAGTGGCTCCTCAGAAGATGATGCAGGTCAGAGAGCGATACGGTCCAGGGCGGGATGCAGGTTGATGACGTCGAGGTCGTCGGGCACGTGGAAGACGCCGTCGAAATGCAGTCGGGCTTCTTGCCACACCGCATCCGGTGCGGTGCCGGGCACGAGGTGGTGCAGGGCCAGCTGGCGGGCCCCGGCCTGCTGGGCGACACGGGCCGCGTCGGTCACGGAGGTGTGGGACTTGTAGTGGTGGTCCCGGGCGGCACGGGAGCCCTCGTCGGTCTTGTCGCCGTAGAGGCGCTCGACGTAGCCGAAGTCGATGGCTTCGTGCAGCAGCAGGTCGGTGTCGCGGGCCAGCCGGATCATGTTGGGGGTGTAGGCGGTGTCGCCGGAGAAGGTGACCGAGCCTTCGGCGGTGTCGAAGCGCAGGCCGAAGGCCGGGGCGATCGGCGGGTGCTCGACGAGGATCGCGGACACGGTGACCAGTTCGTCGCGGTAGATCTCGAACGGCTCCATGTCCGGGGTCGGGTTCTCGTTGGGGTGGTAGCCGGTGCTGGCCGGGACGACGATGTCCTGGGCCTCGAAGAGCTCGAAGGGGGAGGGGCGCAGCGAGTCGATGATCCGGTCGTTGAGGTCCGTGGCGTGGGCCCGCATCAGGGTCTCGAACATCTCCTGCGTCCCTGGGGTCGGGCAGTCCGGGGCAAGCGGGGTGGGCGCCACGACGGCCCGCGGCGAGGCGGGCGGCAGCGCCCCGCGGTTGCCCGGGCCGATGATGCGCACCGGGTCACCGACCCGATCCAGCAGCTCGTAGAGCCCGAAAATGGCCAGGCTGGCCAGGTCCACGGTGTGGTCAGAGTGCAGGTGGGTCAGGAAAATTCCGCGCAGGTCGCGGATCTCCAGGCCGGCCTCGGCCATCCGCCGGCCCACGCCGTGGCCACAATCCACCAGATAGACCGCCTCGCCCACCACGACGGCCGTGGCGATGCCGGTGCGCCGGCTCGCTTGCTCGGCACGCCACCAGCGCGGTCCGCCGGCGGTGCCGAGGGTGACGATGCGGGGCCGTAGGGAGTCGGTGTCCGGAATGCTCACGAGTGTCCTCCAGGAATTGGCGCGGGGTGGGAATGACCTCTAGTGTGAGCTGGGTCACCAGATATGAAAATTCAATTGAACCAATGCGACTCATCAGAGGAACTGATGCCTGAGTTGACCCTGCGACAGTTGCAGTACTTCGTGGCCACCGTGGATCTGGGCTCCGTCACGGCTGCTGCGGTCGCCTGCCACATTTCCCAGGCCGCCGCGTCCATGGCCGTGGCGGAGCTGGAAAAGGCTGTGGGCACACCTCTGCTGGTGCGCAGCCGCTCCCGGAAGGTTGCACCCACTCTTGCTGGGGTGGAGTTTGCCGCCCATGCCCGTGGCGTCTTGGAGCGGGTGGCTGAGGCGCAGGAAGCGATCGCGGAGAGCGCGGGCAGCATGCGCGGACCGTTGCGGGTCGGGGTGAGCCTGACGCTGTCGCCGCGGCTGGTGCCGCCCCTGGTGGAGTACTTCACGCACCAGCACCCGCTCGTGGACCTGCGCCTCAAAGAGGGTGCGCCGCAGGATCTGCAGGAGCAGGTGCGCACCGGGCGCCTGGACGTGGTGTTTCTCTACTCCCAGCAGGCCGACACCGACTTCGACCAGGTCGAGATCGCCCCGGTGCGCCTGCATCTGATGCTGCCGGCCGATCACCGGCTTGCCGGAGCCGAGTCGGTGTGGCTCCGTGAGGTCGTCGAGGAGCCGGCCGTGCTGCTGGACGTCCCTCCTACCGCGGAGCGGATGACGGCGATCGTCGAGTCCGTGGGGCTGAGCATCCGGGTCGGTTGGCGCAGCGCCACCATGGACACCATCCGCACCCTCGTCGGCCGTGGCCTCGGCTACTCGTTCGCCAACAGCCTGCCAGCCACCGGCGCCACATTTGACGAGACCGAGGTGGTGTACCGACCCGTGGCCGACGACGTCCCAACCAACTCCGTGGTGGCAGTCGTGCCAGCCGGACACCGCCCACCCCGCCGGGTCGCCGCAGCCATCGACGTGCTGAGGACATCGATCCGGCAACCGGAAGCCCCTCGAGGAAAGAACTACGTATGAGCAACCCCCGCCAAAAGAACCCGTCTGCACCTGGTACGCCACCGGCACCGCAGCTCGAGTACATCGCCACCATCGACGTCGACGTCGACGCCCCGATCACCGTCGGTGCCACCGTGGACGGGGTGCGACGCGTGGTCCCGATCCGCGGCGGCCGGGTCCACGGTCCCGGAGTCGCCGGCCGGGTGCTTGACGTCGGGGCGGACTTCCAGCAGTACCCCACCGAGGATCTGGCCTACCTGGCCGCCGACTACGTCCTGGAACTCGACGACGGCCACCGCATCCTGGTGCAGAACCGCGCCCTGCGCGCCGGGACGCCGGAGGACCTGCGCACGGTGATGGCCGGTGGCACCGTTGATCCCACCAGAATTTATTTCTGCTGCGTGCCACGCCTGACCGCCGATGAGGCCGGCCCACATGCATGGATGAACCGCACCCTGTTCATCGGCACCGGAGAACGAGGACCGGACGGCGTGCTGATCCAGGTCTTCCGCGTCGGCTAGAACCCATCTTGTGAAGTGGTCCTCAGATGTGGTGTGACAGGGGTGGCAAATGCTGTCATCAGGACAGTCTTCAGTTACGGCAACCTCGTATAAGACCGATACCGGGCGCTGTCCACGAAGAAGGTGGTGGAGTAGAACTCGCCCGCCGGGAAATGTTGATCCGCAGCTACCATTCCGTCATGACAGCCCAGCCTCGCCATCACTCGATCGACTACGTGGAACTGACCGTCACCGATCTCGCCGCGGCGAAAGCTTTCTATGCCGAGGCATTCGGCTGGCGACTTGTCGACTACGGTCCCGAATACGCCGGCATCGCCTCCCCAACCGATGACGGCGCCGAAGTGGGAGGACTGTTGGCCGCTTCCGAATCGCGCCCAAACGGAGGCCCCTTCGTGCTGCTCTACTCGGAGGATCTGGAGGAAACGCAGCGGGCCATCGTCAAAGCCGGTGGGCGCATCCTCCAGGCGCCGTACACGTTCCCGGGAGGCCGGAGACTGCATTTCGCCGACCCCAGCGGCAACGAGCTCGGGGTATGGGCGAAGTAAGAACGGCCAGCGATCAGAGCTTCGGGCTGCGCCCATCCCGGGGACGACCTCCATGCCATCAAGAACCTCCAGGATCACGCACACCGACTGAACCGCGCCCACAATTCGTGGGGCGTGCGTCTGTGCTGTCCTCGGTAGTCCAGTAATTGCCGGTCTTGCCTAACGACAGCGCGTGGCGCCCGGGCTCGGTGCCGGTGGCCTGACTACGCTCGAGCTGACCAGTAGTCCGGCGTTGCAGAGGAGCTCATCCCGTGTCCGTGGAGATCGCCGAGGACGGTGCCGTGGTGGCCTCCGGCCACCGGGTCGACTACGCCACCACCTACAGCTGGGCCGTGGACAACCCGAGAAGATCACCTCGCTGGTGGAGGACACCAAGGCGTTCGTCACGGTGATCGCCGAGGCCGAGACCGCCCCGCTCGAACGACAGCAGTCCGCGGTTCGCGAGGCGTTTACCGCTGGCTGGCCCAAGCAGCCCGGGGACTCCTGGAGCTCCTGAGTATCGACCGATGACACGGAGAAGCCCCGCCCTCCTGTTCCCTGCCGGGACGAGGAGAAGCGGGGCTTCGTGCTGATGGGGGTGGGCTCAGCTCTCGCAGGCCACGCCGTCACCGTCACGGTCGAGCTTCGGGGCGTAGCCCGGGGACCCGGCGTAGAGCGGGGCCGCACCGGCGGCCTTGGCCGCGGAGCAGTTGGCGAACGCCGCGGCCGGAGCCGCCGGCACTGCGGGCACCGGCTCGGGCTTCGGAGCGGGAACGACCGGGGCCGGTGCCACTGGGGCTGGCTCGGGGACGACCGGCTCGGGCACTACCGGGGCCGGCTCAGGGGCCTTCTGCGCCGGGACAGGTGCTGGCTCGGGCGCCTCCTCGGCCGGGGCCGGGGCGTTGGCCTCGAGGTCGGCGACGACCGCGGCGGTCGGGACTTCCTGGCCTTCGCAGTCGGCGAGGACCTCGGTCATGGCGGTCTTCTCTGGGACGGTGACCCACAGCTCGTACTTGGCCTTCACTGCGATCTGGATGGCGACGAACTCGCAGCGGAAGTCCACATTCGGCGGCAGCCACGCATCGGCGGGCTTGTCGGACTTCGCCTGGTTGGTCGGCCCGTCCACCGCCAGCAGGTTCAACGGGTCATTGGCCAGGTCCACGCGCTGGTCCTGGGAGAGGTTGCGGGCCCCGGTGATCCAGACATTGCCCAAGGAGACCACGTGGTCGATCTGGATGTCGGAGGAGGTGGCCGGCCCGCGCACGAAGTTGATCGTGGTGTCGGTGTAGGGATCCGGGTTCAGGAGTCCGGAGTCGACCGTGCATCCGTCGGCGGAGACGACGTCGGCGAGGTCGCGGTGGAGAATCTCCTGGCGAGTGTCCTCGCAGTCGCTGTCGGCGTCGATCCACCCGCCGAACAGACGATCGCGGTCGTAGTCGGACATGGTGCCCCGGGCGGCGACCTTCAACCCGTTGAGCGCGGTCAAAGCCTCGGAAGATGCGGCCGCGGGCGCGGCCGGGGTCTGAGCCGGAGTGGTAGCGGGCTCCGCAGACGCGCTGGAAGCCGTGGGTGAGGGAGCCGCCGTGCTCGCAACGGTGGCGGGGCTGCCACCGGGGTCGGCCGGGGCGCTCGAGCAGCCGGCGAGCAGGGCCAGGGCCATGGCCGCCGAGGTCCAGGCCGCGGCGGTGCGGCCGCGGGCGCGGCGGGAGGCGGAGTGGGAGAGGGGCATGTCGCTCCTGGGGGAGGGGCCGGGTCATCTCGGGGATCACGGAGGTACCCGGCACGGGGGATCGAGGCGTCTCTCATCCTCCTATCGGCCGGTCACCAAAGCGAACAGGCCGTGGATGTGACGGTCCAGCCGCAGCACGTCACCACGACAGGCTCTCGTGCGGCCCTGTAACGGCCTGCTGGCGCCAGTTATCGGTGGGAGGAGGCCAGCTGAGGGTCACCGGGCGGGAACGCGGTGTCCCGGAGCGAAGGGACGCCCCCCACCATCACTGGTGCAGACGACCGAGCATGGGGAGGGCTCCGAGGCATCGCGGGCAGCAAGGACGCGGCACCAGGATTCCCTCGAGGCGCCGGAGGCAGGGCTCCGGCGGCGGTAAGCAGCGCCTCCGTAGGCTGGACGTATGCGAAAGAGAACACCATGAGTGAGCCGCTGGTCCACATTGACGACTTCCGGATGGTTTTCGGGAACACCACTGTCATCAACGACCTGTCTTTCGACGTGCACGCGGGGGAGACCTTCGGTTTCCTCGGCTCCAACGGGTCCGGCAAGACCACGACGCTGCGGGCCCTGTTGGGGATCTATCAGCCCACCGCCGGGGTCCTGCACATCAACGGCAAGACCTTCGAACCCGCCGACGGCGCCCGGCTCGGGTACCTGCCGGAGGAGCGGGGGCTGTACAAGAAGGAACCGGTGCTCGAGACCATGACCTACTTCGGCCGCCTCAAAGGCCTCGACAAGACCAAGGCCAGGTCCTGGTCGCTGGAATACCTCGAACGCGTCGGACTGGCCGAAAAAGCGACCGCCCGTCTGGACAAGCTCTCGGGGGGTCAGCAGCAGAAGGTGCAGTTGGGGGTGACGATCATGAACACCCCGGAGCTGTTGATCCTGGACGAGCCGACGAAGGGCTTCGACCCGGTCAACCGCCGGCTGCTGATGGACATCATCGAAGACCAGCAAAAGGCCGGGGCGACGGTGGTGATGGTGACCCACCAGATGGAAGAGGTCGAGCGGCTCTGTGACCGGGTGATCCTGCTCAAGGACGGCGCCTCCCACGCCTACGGCACCGTCCGCGACGTCCAGGAACAGTTCGGCGGCACCACCTACCGGCTCACCCACACCGGTGCGCTACCACCCTCACACCACTACACCGTGCTCAGTACTCAGCCGGCAGGGGAGGGGCAGGTGTCCGAAATCGCCCCAACACCCGGGGCCGATGAGACCACCGTGCTCACCGAACTCGTGCGCACCGGCGTCCCGGTGTCCGGGTTCGCCACGGCCCGGACCTCGTTGGAGGAGATCTTCATCCGGGTCTACGGCACCGACAGCCTCGACGACGCCACCCAGCCCGAGACGGTGGGGGTGGGGGCCTGATGGCGCAGCACAATCTCTCCACCGTCGTCGGGTTCGAGTTCCTGCGGACCGTGCGCAAGCGCGGGTTTTGGATCGCGATTCTGGTGGTGCCGGTGGTCATCGCGATCATCTTCGCCCTGTCGTTCACCTCCAACTCCTCGATCAGCGACTCCGAGGACGCCCAGGCCGAGGCCGAGATCGCCTTCGCCTACACGGACGACTCCGGGACGATCCCGGAAGAGTTGGCCGCCGCCTACGGCGGGCAACCCGCCACCGACCCGACTGCGGCGATCGAGGCGGTGAAGGCCGGGGAGCTGGACGCCTACTTCGCCTACCCCGATGATCCGGCCGTCCAGCCGATCGAGGTGATCGGTGCCGACCGGGGGCTTTTCGACAACGGGGCCTACGAGGCGGTGGCCGAGTCCCTGCTGACCACCGCCGCCCAGGCCCAGATCGGGGACCCGGGCCTGGCCGCGGCCGCGGCCGGCGAGCTCAGCGTGGAGTCGACGATCTTCCGGGACGGGGAGGTCACCGGTGGGTTCACCGAGGCGATCGCCCCGCTGGGGTTGCTGGTGGTGTTCTTCCTGGTGATCGTGATGCTGTCGAACCAGATGCTCAACTCCACCTTGGAGGAGAAGGAGAACCGGGTCACCGAGATGATCCTCACCACGGTGAACCCCACCACGCTGGTGATGGGTAAGATTTTGGCCGTCTTCGCCGTCGGGGTAGTGCAGATCTTGGTGCTGCTGGCCCCGGTGGTGATCGGCTACGTCTTTTTCCGGACCCGGTTGAACATCCCCGACCTCGACTTGAGCCGGCTGCCTCTGGATGCGGGGACCATGGCCGTGGCCTTCTTGTTGCTGGTCGGCGGGTTCGTGCTGTTCACCGGGGTGCTGGTGGCGATCGGGGCGATCATGCCCACCGCCAAGGACGCCGGGGTGATCTTCGGGCCGTTGATCTTCGCGATGTTCATCCCTTTCTATGCCATCAGCCTCATCATCTCCGACCCCGGTGCGCTGATCGTTCAGGTCTTCACGTTCTTCCCGCTCACGGCCCCGGTGACCGCGATGCTGCGCAACGGCTTCGGCACCCTCGGCCCGCTCACCGCCGGCATCGTGATCGCCGAGCTGTTCGTGTTTGGGGTGCTGGTGCTGCGGGTGGCGGTGCAGCTGTTCCGCTACGGCTCCATCGCCTACACCGACAAGCTCAACCCCCGGGCCGTCCTGGGACGACGGCGCCCGGCCACGACGAAGAACTAACCTCACCCGGCCACCGCCCCTGATGGGCGGTACGGCAACACTTGAGGCCCCGGCGCACTATGTGCCGAGGCCTCAAGTGTTGCCGGGGCGTCCATGGCCGGCGGCGCTCGGCCCTCGCAGGCGGTGCAGTACGACACCGCGCCCGCCTGGCGGGTGAGCCGGGAGCGGTGCCGGGCCGGGAAGCAGGAGTATCAGGTGCACTCGCGATGCGCTCCGGAGCCCGAGGAACACAGGAGATGGCCACGTGCCAGGAAGTCACGTTCATCGAGCGTGCCTGGACGACCGTGGTCACCAGGTGACGGGCAGCTCGTGGAGGCCGTAGATGTCGGAGTCGTTCTTGAAGGGCAACTCGTCGACGGGAACGGCGCACCGGAGGTCGGGGATGCGCCGGAACAGGGTGTTGATGACGATCTGTAGCTCCAGGCGGGCGAGGTTCTGGCCCAGGCACTGGTGCGGGCCGTAGCCGAAGGCGAGGTGGTGGCGGCCGCCGCGGTCGATGTCGAAGGTCTCCGGGTCGGTGAATACCTCCGGATCTCGGTTGGCGGTGTTGGAGAGCCCGAGGACGCCTTCCCCGGCGCGGATGAGCACCCCGCCGATCTCCACGTTTTCCAGGGCCACCCGTGAGGTACCGAGTTCGGCGATCGTGAACCAGCGCAGCAGCTCCTCCACGGCATCGGGGGTCCTGCTGGGGTCCTGGCGGATCACGGCCAGGTCCTCGGGGTGCTCGATCAGTGCCAGGACGCCTAGGGAGATCATGTTCGCGGTGGTCTCGTGACCGGCCACCAGCAGCAGGAAGGCCAGGCTGACCAGGGTCTCATGGTCTACCGTGCCCTTTTCCTGCTGTTTGCGGATCTGGCGGCCCAGCAGATCGTCGGTGGGATCCTGCTGCTTCGCGGCGATCAGTCGGTCGAGGTAGGTCAGCAGTTCGCCCAGTGCCTGCTGGATCTGCCGCACCGCCACACTGCGGGAGAGCAGGGTGGCGGAGCGGGTCTGGAAGAAGTCGTGGTCGGCGTAGGGCACCCCGAGCAGCTCACAGGTCACCAGTGAGGGCACCGGCAGGGACAGTGCCGGCACCAGGTCCACCGGGCGGGGTCCGGCCAGCAGGGCATCGATGCGTTCGTCCACGATCTGCTGGATGCGCGGGCCCAGTGCGGTGATCCGTTTGAGGGTGAACTCTCCCATCACTGCTCGGCGGGCCGGCCCGTGCGCCGGCGGGTCCATGCCGAGCAGGCTCAAGGACACCGGGATCGTCTCGTGGGTGAAGGCCGGGAACCCGGGATGGTTGCGGTCGGAGCTGAACCGCGGATCGGCCAGCATCGCGCGGATGTCCTTGTGGCGGGTCAGGGCCCACACGGTCATTCCGGAGGGCAGGGTGACCCGGGAGATGGGCGCCTCTTCGCGCAACCTCAGGTGCTCGGGCGGTGGGGCGTCGGGGCACTGCCGGGTGAGCGGCAGGGTGACGGGTTCGGTGGAGGTCATGGTGCACCTAAGTCCTGGTAACCGTACGGCGCAGCTTCTTCCGTGGTGGTCCACGCTACCGAGCCGCTGGAAACCCGTCCATATACGTCATGACCAGCGACGATAGATGTCCGAAGGAAGAGCGCTCCAGCCGCCGCTGTTACATCAAGGAGGGCGGGGACTCATCCACCCGCGACATGGCACTGACACCTTCCCGGGGTCGGCCGGGGACGAGGGGGCGGACATGCGGGTCAGCGTGGACGACACCAGGTGCTGCAGTTCCGGGCAGTGTGCCGCCCTGGCGCCGGAGGTGTTCGACCAGCGCGAGGAAGACGGCGTCGTGATACTGCTCGATGTAGCACCACCAGAGGCTGCGCACGATGCGGTCCGCGAGGCCGCGATGGCCTGCCCGGCCGCCGCGATCCTGCTCGACCCATAAGGAGTGCGAGGTTCCCCTCGGCAGAGCCGTCTCCATGACCGGCAGCGGACTCGGCCCAGCACCTGGCCCCGGCCGAGGGGTCGGCACGTGACGGGGAGAGAGACCCGTCATGCCTCTTCTGGGATACGCGGATGGTGACTTTACATAATCACGATTATCGGCGCATTAACCCACAGGGCTCCTGCACGTGCTAAGACTTTTGTCCGGCGGTTTTTCTAGTTACAAAATGCGCTGTGGGAGGCTGTGCTGTACTGGGCATCGAACTACTCACTAGGTATCGAGTTGTTTTGATCAGGATTCCTATGCCTGGGGTGGACTCGAGATTGTCGTCCACACGGACGTCGCCAAGTTTGTCGACGGGCATCTCGGTCTAGTAGTACTAGCACCATATCGACATCGCTGGCCGCTCCATCACCTTCACCTCGTGCGCCCGCGGGTGGCGCCACGAAAGGCAGGGATGCGTCGCTTGGTTTGTGGCGCGCCTGGAAAGAACCCGCGCACCGCCTCCTCCACCGGGTTGGCAGCGTGGTGGCGCAACTACGTCGACCTCACCATGCGCGCACTACCAAAAGAAAAAGTCCCCGTTTACGGCTGCACGCCGCGATAACACGTCTTAAAGTTTTTGTTCCTGACCCTGCAGTTCCAGTCAGAGGAACTTTTTCATACAAGAAAAGAATTTTAAACTACGGTGAATGTAGCCGTTCCTGTTGCACCTGTGAGCTGATCCGTCACCGTAACAACGTAATCACCTGGTTCAGTATATTCCTGGACATTGTCGTCGCTGAAACTGATGCTGCCTTCATCTTCAAAGGTGCACTCGTCCGCCTCCATCGCTGCTACCCACTGAGGACCAGCTACCTCCGCATGAATCGCGCACTCGAGGTTCTCGTTCACAGTCCCGTTGCTTCTAATGGCTTGCCACGTGTACGAAACTATTACTTTGCCATGTTGGTCATCTCGTTTAAAACGGTTTGGACCAACTTTTTCGCCATATATCACATTACGCGGTTCACTTATGCTGACACGGATGCTGGCGAGCGTGGGTGTCGGCGAGGATTTCAGAGTAGGTGGGAGGGGCGGGGGTGGAGGCTCTGCAATGACCGTGGGAGGTTCAGAATTCGGCGACACAGGCTTATCGGAAGGCGCTGCCGTAGGTGGAGGTGGAGTAGGGCCCACTTCTGTCCTTATGTAATCAATAAGAGGGGGCACGCCCAGAAGAGCAAGTACTATAACCACCGCCGCCCCAATTGATTTTGCAAGCAAATCGGAAACTGTTCCTGATATTACGCCTTCAATAATCCTATTTTTAGACGGTCGATCTTTATTGAGGGGATCTGGATCGTTATGAGACACCAGCGCACTTCTCCCTTCACCCTTCATTGAACGAAGGAGCGATCATAGCCCGCACCCATGATGGGAGGTTGGAACACCGTTCTACACCAAAGTGAAGTCAGGTGCTTCTTTACTACTGCACACAGTAGAGCACTGGGCTATTCCAGCCCTAGACCTCTTTGCCTGCCGACCCTGGGGCCGATGATCTTGCGCACCCTGGGGCCCTGCTTGGCGGAGCGCACCGCTTTAACCGGCGGCGTCCCCTGGTCCCGGTCCGCGGCTAGACGGGCCTGCACACCGTCGCGGCCGGCTTCGGTCCTGCCGAGGGCCGCCATGAGGCTGTCCGCTAGGCGGGCCCTGCGGTCTCCGGAGTCCCAGAGCTCTTCGGCGTCGGAGGCCGCGTGACGGGTGTCCGTGTCGTTCTGGAGGTCTCCTTGTGCGGCCACGGCGGCGTTGCGGGCGGCTTCGGCGTGGTCCCGCTGCGCGTCTTTCACATCGCGGGCGGCCATCTCCTGGTCGGGATCGTCGGTGCGCTGCTGTTGGGGTGCGTGGTCGTTCAGGTAGTCCTCCACGGACAATCCGTGGCGGTCCTTCACCTCCGTTTCGATCCGTGCCCGCGCGGTCTTGGCGACCTCGTCGTAGTCCTCCCACTGGCAGGCCAGCCCGTAGTGGCCGGCGATGTCCTCAGGTTTCGCGTTCTCCCAGAACCGGTCTTGTTCCACGGGGGCGAGCTCGGTGCGCATCACGGCGCGTTCGGCCTCGAAGCGCTCCTGGAGCTCGCGTCGCCGGTGCTGCTGCTCCGTGACACGTTGGCGGACCTGCTCGGCGCGTTGCCGGGCCATCATCTCGCCCCAGCGGCCGGCCACGGCCATCGCCGCTTGGAGGTCCCGGGAGAGCAGGTCGTTCACGCCGTCGGGTTGTGTGCTCATCGCTACAGCTCCATTCCGTGCTCGTCTCGGGTGTGATCCATATAGGGGCGCACCGTGGCAGTGGTTCCTTGGGTCTCCCGCAACGTCCCGCGGTCACGGGCGGGTCCGGCGTGAGAGGCCGAGCGTGTAGGGGCGGAGGTCTCCACCTCGGGTAAGGGGGCGGCGACGGCGGCCAGGTGCTGCTCGAAGGCGTCGTTGATCAGCCGGGTCTCCCGCAGCTCCTGGTTGGCCTGGTGCATCTCGTAGAACGCCTGGGTCATCCGCAGCATCTGATTCATGATCAGCGCCTGAGCCACCGGGGACGGCGCCCGGGTGGCCGCCAGCAGGAACGCGGTGGTGCCACTGGTGCGCAACGGTGGCTCCAAGGGGGTGGTGATCTTCACCCCGGACCGATGCGCGGACCGAGCCAGCACCCGGGCAGTGCGCCCCAGCGGCCCCTGGCCGTCCTCGGTCGCATGGGACCAGGCCGCGAACACCCCGGAGGCTTCCCGGGCCGCGTGTGCCCATGACTGGTGATCGTCCGGGGCAATCTTCACCAGCCGCCGGCGCACCTCCTTCAACTCCCCGGCCAACCGCCGGGCGGTCTCCTCATCCAGTACCGCACCGGGGGCGTCGGGGTGGACGATGCGGCGGTGCCGCTTGGCCGCCATCCATTCCTCTGACGCCTCCTGCGCCGAGACCGGGGTGTCCGGCCAGCGGGTCCGCAGGGACGGGAGGGTGAGGTCCTGGGCGAGCTTGCCGCCCCCGAACCACAGCGGCCGCATTCCCTTCGGCGGACGCTCCGCCACCGAGTATCCGGTCACTACGGAGTCCGTGCCGGCGGCGAAGCGGGGGTGCACGAGCAGGTTGGCCCGGCGCATCAAACGGACGAACTGCGCCTCCGATTCGGCGGCCACCGCGCACGCGCGCACGGTGCGCTCCAGCGCGAAGCGGGTCGGCTCCCTAGTGCTGTCCCAAGCGATCTCTCCCTGCTGCAGCCACCGTTCGGAGTGGTTGCCGAGCTGGATGAGGTTGAAGTCCTTCTCGATGCCCCGGGCGACCTTCTGCGCCCGCGCGTAGTCGTGGCCGTCGGCCCACTTCGTCCCGTCCTCACGGATGGTGGAGGCCATGATGTGGATGTGGTCGTTGCCCTTGGTGGAGCGCCCGTGATGCACCGCCACCCACTGGCACGGGGCCTTGGCCCCGGCCTCGGTGAAGTCCATCCCGTCCATGAACTTACTCGCGATGTCGGCCCATTCCTGGTCGGTGACCTCACGGTCCTGGTACGGGATCGACAACGAGCAGTGCCAGATGTGCTTGGTGTCTGCATCAAAGCCCAGCATCCGCCGGTTCAGATCCACCTCGCGGGCGATGCCTACCGCGGCGTCCTCGTTGAGCTGCACATCGTCGTACCACGCCATGATGAGCGGGGAGCCGCCCACCAGGTGCGGGTCGGTGTGCTCGTTGGACCGCCCCGGACCCACGAGGTACTTCATCAGCCCGACCGGCTTGTCACCCTTGGTGATGTTCGGGATCACGGCGCGAGCTCCTCAAGCTTCGCCAGCACTTCCTCACCGAACCGCCGAGCCTCCCGCATCGTCTCGACCGCCTCCGGCAACACCTCACCGGTGCTGTTGGCGTGCCGGGCGATCTGGTTCACATTGTTCGAGATCGTGGCCATCAGCCGGCGCATCGCCAGCAACTCCGCCAACTGGTTCCGCCGCAGCTGCACCGCCACCGGATCGGCAGAACCGAACACCGCCTCGACCATCAGCGCCGAGGGTGACAGCCCGGTCTGCTGCTCCAGCACCATCAACGCAGCACGCTCGGCTTCCGACATGGACACCCGGACGTACTGGGTCTTGCCCTCGATCCGCTTCCGCCTCGACTTCCACACGTGGCGCGGATTCTCGCCCTCCACCACAGCACCTCCTTTCCTTGCCGGCCCAGCGCAGCGCCCCCACTGAAGTGGGCCCCACACGACCAGTGTGCCACCGCAAAGCCCCGCGGGCTAGCGGTGCACCCGTTTTATGGCACATAAAACATAGCTTTGCTCCGCTGGGGCACCACGGGTGCGAAGCGCCGGCTCAGCGCCCGTGGACGGTGGAACGCACGGTGTGCGTCCGTTAAGGTGGGGGCATGGCGAAACTCACCGACCCCCAGCAGGCCGAGGAAGCCGCCCAGCGGCTGCTCAACGACCGGATGGACTACGTCCGCCGGGCGATTGCTACTCGCGGCGCCCTCGATGAGGCTCGCGAGGCCCTCAAGGAGGCTGAGAAGAACGACACCGCCGCGTTCCAGGCCGCCGTGAACAATGGTGGCTGGACCGCCGAAGAGCTACGCAAGATCGGTCTGGCTGCACCGGATAAGGTGCAGCGTGTGCAGCGCCGTCGCAAGGCGACCAAGAACAGCGCCGGCTCCAGCACCGACGGTTCCCAGAAGCAGACGATGGAGCCTGCGGCTGCAGCCTCCTGACAGATCATGACCGTGGTTGAGGTACTGGCCCCGTGCCCACATGTGCACGGCAAAAGCTCCATCGCTCCGCGGCTTTTCCCGCACCCATGATGGACAGCGGGGACCCCAACCGACCACCCGACCACAGCCGGCAGGTCACCTAACGCGCGCACGTGGCACTTCTGCTTCCGCCGGCTATGGACGGCTTCCACTCCGAGCGGTCACCGAAAGGAGCTGGGGCTGCTCCGCTTCGACGGAGCAGCCCCAGCTCGTGCATCGTCACATCGTGACGCTCTCCCGGTGCCTATTCTCATGCACCGCTATCAGCTCTAAGTTGGGGCCCACCTTGTACCAACACCAGGGGGAAGCATGACCAAGTGGACATCAAAACTGAGCACCGCGACACTCGCCGCTGCTCTTGTCGTGGGCGCCTCCACTCTCGGAGCCGCACCAGTTGCAGCCGCTCCACCGGACAACGCCAGTTGCACGGGTCGGACTGTGTCCAATGGGGCACAGAACGCCCCAGGCCCATTCGGAGGCATCGTCCACCAGTACGCGACCTACTACGGCGATGAATGGGGCGAAAGCATCTCCAAGGAAGCACGCACCAAGGGTGAATGCCCGGCGCCTCTGCCCTTCCCTCCGGCGGGGTAAATACAACAAGAAGTGCACCGGGAACTCGTCCCCCCTAACCAAGGGCAAGCAACCCAGGATGCGCCCCAGGGAACGTCACTCAGGCGAGTGGATCACGCAGTGACCAGTGCACCAGGAGATGACATGAGAATCATGCACCGCGTCGGCGCCGCTTTGGCCGCCGCGACGCTGCTCGCAACCGGGATCACCGGACCAGCCGCCGCCGACCTCCGACCACTCACCGACGACGAACGCGCCGCCGCCCGGGAAAAGGCCACCAGGGCTAGATCCGCCTCGGAACAACCACAAGACGGCACCTTCGTTACCCAGCGCGTCAACGAGAAAGAACCCAGAGAAAGGACGCCGTAACCCGTCGCACCGCTTCGACAGGCAGTCCACCCTCGCCGTGGAAGGGCCGCCCAACGTGGATCTCCACAGAACGGTATCCGCCCCCGTTACCTTCTTCGGGGGCGGACACCGTTCGTCTGAGCCCCTCTCAGCATTGGTGCTTACAACTAACCCCTGCCCCTGGCCACCCTGCGGATCCGTGCCATGGAGGCGGTGACAATCTGATCTACGAGACAGTCCCGTGAACGTCCGGTAGTCCCATCACCGTGCTGGAGCACTCCACGTGGTCAAGCTTGGCGAACAGCTCTCGGAATGGACCAAGGCTGACATGGCTGTGGCTCACGGGCGCCGAGCCGGCCGCCACCAAGTCACGATCGAGCGCCCGATGATCATCACACCCGGAGGCCACGCGGGCGCGCGACCTCCAAACCCAAGGGCTCACCCCGGCAGACATCGGCAAGATCATCGGCGTCGGGCGGGCCACCGTCGACCGATACCTGAGCTTGGAACGCGACTGAAGCAAGCCGCCTTCATGCCGGGGTAATCAGTGCTGGGCTGTCACCGACATCAGTGGGGTTCCCCGGCTGCTCCGCTCAAGACTTCCGGATGGGGATCGGCTGGCGCTGAGACCAAGGTGACTACTGGGAGGCGAATCGATCAGTCGGCGGGGAACATCGCTTTCGCGGTGCGGCCGATAACGCTGGTCATGGTCGCGTCCACCCCGCCGCCGATCACTCCACCGACGAGAGGTACACCCTTCGCCAAGGTTATGAGCGAACGCTTCGATCCGTACTTGGCCAGGAGCATGAAACCGGCCTTCTTGTTAATCTCGCGAATCAACTTTATCGGGAGCTGCTTGATCGCCTGCATCGCCATCTTCTCGCCAACCTTGATGCCGATTGTCGTCGCGATCTGTTGTGCGTTTGAACCCACCGCGATGAGCGTGGCTACGGTGCGGACGTGCGGATCCTTGGGGTCATACCCTCGCAGGTAGGCGATGGCAGCGGCGAGACGAGCGTTGATCACCAGTGCGCCCGCCATGTTCGCGGGAACAGTTACTGGCATCGCGATGAACCCGCCCAGCCCGGTCACGAAACCGCTAACACCGGCCGCTTCGACCGACTCTACGATCAGTCTCTTGATCGCCTTCTCGACATCATCGTGCTCTTCCGGCCGGACTTTCCGTGTCGGTTCGGCGTTGGGCTCGTAGCGGGTTCCTTGGACGCGGGCCAGCCGATCCTCCGCCCATGTGATCGACCCCGCTAGTGGACCGACACCTGTGTCGATCACCTTACCGACCAGCTTCAGGAGTTGCTCGGACGCCTTCTCAGCGGTAGTTGCCGACGCCTCCTCGGATTCGGGGGCGCTCTGATCGGCCATCGCGATTCCTCTCTGAAATTCTTGCGTGAGGGCACCGAAGGCGAGAAATTCACCACCGGACAAGGCAATCGATATCAACATCAGGGGAATCGATCACCCTCTTTGGACTTTAGCGGACCACAGGATCCCTGGCAGTGCATCAGGAGCGCAACGCCGCTGAGGTAACTGCCGTGACTCACTGGCCGCTAACGCGGCCATATGTAAAGCCGGGGACGGAGCCGTCTTGACTTTGCTCTCCATCTGGCAACCAACGGCCCTAAAAGGGTGGCTGACCTCTCTAACTCAGTCGGGAGGTCACCAACCCTTGCTGAAACAGGGGGTGGGGAACTTGCACGTGCTTGTTCCTCACCCCCTGCTGGACTGTTCTTGTTACTTGGTGGGCGCCTGTCCGGACACTACGGCAGTGGCCTCCTAGCCGGAGGCCAGGGTTCCCGTGGCCAGCTCCTGGAAGGTCTGGGCGACCCAGTCGGCGACGTAGGCGCTGACGTAGGGCAGGTGGTCCAAGCCGATGTGCTCGGCCCCGCCCTCCTCCTTGGTGAAGATCCGCAGCTGTCGCTTGGGGCTGTTGACGGCCTGGTCGTAGGAGCGGTGGGCGTACTCCAGGGGGATCTGGCGGTCGTTCTCCCCGTGGACGATGAGGAAGGGCACGGTGATGTTCTCCACGACCCCGTCGAGGTGGACGTCGTCGGCGAAGTCGATGAAGGTGTCCAGGTCCTCGTGGCCCCACACCCACATGACGTGCTCCCAGTAGTGCGGTACGGGCCGCTCCCCCTCTTTCTGCAGGCGGCGGCGCTGGACGGCGCCCCAGTTGTGGTTGGCGCCCCAGGCCACGACCAGGGCTAGGCGCTTCTCGAAGGCCGCGGCTCGCGGGGCGTAGTAGCCGCCCAGGGACCAGCCGGCCAGCCCGATCCGGGCCGGGTCGACGTCGTCGCGGGTCTCGAGGTAGTCCACGCAGGCGGCGGCCCATTTCTCGGTGTCGATCTGGGAGGTGAGCCCCTGCAGGCGTAAGGCCTCCCCGGTGCCGGGGGTGTCGACCATCAAGGTGGAGATTCCCCGGGTAGCCAGCTCGACCCCGTGCCCGGAGCAGTAGATGTGTTCCTTGGTGGAGTCCAGGCCGTTGAACATGATCATCACCGGGGCGGGACCGTGCGCGGTGGCCGGGGCCTGGGTGAAGTAGGCCGGCAGGGTGGTGTCGCGGAAGGGGACCTCCACCCGGGTGGTGGCCGGGTCGGAGAGCCGGAAGGCCCGCTCGAGCAGCTCCAGGCAGCGGCGGTAGGTGGTCAGGCGTCCCTCGGAGCCGGCCGCCTGCATGCGTTCGGCGTTGATGAGGTAGTTGGTGGCCCGGGCGTAAGTCTGCCCGGCGGCGCGGGTGCGGCCGGTGGCTTCCATCTCCTGGGCCTGGGCGACGAGCTGGTCGACGAGCCCCGTCCAGGCGGTGAGGAAATCTTGGGTGCCGACATCCTCGTTGGTGGTGGCCACATCGCGCAGGGGGCGGCAGGCGCGGTCGACCTCGTCGATGTAGCCGCCGCTGTTGAGGGCGGCGACCACCCCGAGGTTCCAGACGTAGTTGCCGGGGAAGTACTCGAACATGTGCAGGTCCTTTCGCAGAACGTGGAGGGGAAATCGGGAAGCTCAGCCCGGGAGGACGGCCGACCAGCCGCCGTCGACCATGAGGTTGGTGCCAGTGACGTAGGAAGCCTCCTCCGAGGCGAGGAACAGCGCGCAGGAGACGACCTCCTCCGCCTCCCCCACCCGGCCCAAGGGGATGTGGCCGGCGATGGCGCGCATGGGATGGTCCTCGGCGAGCAGGTCGGCCTCGGTGGCGGGGGTGCGGATCATTCCGGGGCTGACACAGTTGACCCGGATGCCCTTGCGCGCGCCCTCAGCGGCCAGTTGCTTGGTCATGGCCACCACCGAGCCCTTGGTCGCGGTGTGGGCCAGCCGGGCGTTGGTGACCGACCCGGTCACCCCGGCGGTGGAGCCCACCAGAACCACTGCCGACCGCTGCGCGGCGACCAGCAGGGGCCAGAAGGCGCGCACGGGCAGGAACACGACGTCGACCTCGTGGCGGAAGTTCCACCGCCAGTCCTTGAACGAGATCTCCTCCACTGGTGCGAAGCGGGTGGCGGCGGCATTGGCGTAGAGCACGTCCACGCGCCCGTGGGCCGTGCCGACGTCGGCGGCCCAGGCGGCCACGGCCGCCTCGTCGGTGAGGTCCACCCGCCGGGCGTTCTCGGCAGTGCCGCCTGCGGCGCGGACGGCGGCGATAGTGGCGGCCGCACCGTCCAGGTCGAGGTCACAACCGATGACGGTGGCGCCTTCCCGGGCGAAGGCGCAGGCGGCCGCTCGGCCCTGGCCGGAGGCGATGCCGGTGATCACCGCGACCTTGCCCTCCAGGCGCCCGGTCCGGTGCGGTGGCGTGGTGGTCATGTGTGCTCCTGTCGATGTGCCGCGGAGGTCCCGGCCACTGTCGCGGTGGCCGGGACCCCGGCGCCCGGGCCGTAAATGCCCGGGCGTGTGGTGCATTGCTCAGCCGCGGCCCTGAGTCGCGTAGGGATTGATGATCGCGGCCTTCATCTCCTCCGAGGCCCCTTCCTCGGTGGCGGTGAAGCCTTCGGCATGGGGGAAGGACTCGGTCATGGAGTGCGGCATGATGCCGTTGCGGTAGAAGTTGGAGGATCCCTCGGCCGGGGTCCAGGTGTTGGGGGCCCAGTCGGGGACGTAGTTGCGGTAGCCCCCGGAGTTCAGCTCGATGCGCAGGGTCGAGGGCTCGCGGAAGTACAGGAAGTTCTGCTCGCCGACCCCATGGATCGAGGGGCCGTACTCCATGGGGGTGCCGTGCTCCATCATGACGTCGGCGGTGCGCAGCAGGTCCTCGTGGGTGTCCACCCAGAAGGCGATGTGGTTGACCCGCCCGGCCCGCTCGGAGGTGTCCAGCACCACGCCCAGGTCGTGGGACTTCTCGTTGGTGGTCAGCACGGAGAATACGGTGATGGGTGCCTCCTCCAGGTCGACGAAGGCCATGGTGCGGTAGCCGAGGGTCTCGGAGTACCACTTGGCGAAGCCGCGCACGTCCTGGGTGGCGACGGTGACGTGGTCCAGGAAGCGCGGGGCGGCGGCGTGGGCGCTGCGCTTCTCCGGACGGTCGGGGTAGGTGGAGGCGAACTCCGCCGGCGCCTCGTACTTCTGCACCTCCCACACCAGGCGCATGGGGTGGCCGTAGGGGCCGGTGAACTCATAGGCCCGCCCGTAGCCGTAGCCACCCTCGGTCCACTGGCCCTGCACGCCGGTGGCCTCCACACGGGCGGCGGCGGTTTCCAGGGCCTCGCGGGAGGTGGTGCGCCAGGCCATCCGGCCCAGCGAGGGCTCCTCGCCGGGGACGATGACGAGGCTGTAGGTGTCGTAGTCGCCCCAGCAGCGCAGGTAGACCCGGCCGTCTTCGCGGTGGACCTCCCGCAGGCCGAACTTCTCCACGTAGAAGGCCGCGGAGGCCTCGACGTCGGGGCTGGTGATCTCGAGGTGGCTCAGGTGAGCCAGCAGCTTCTCCACGACGGGGAACCTTTCGTTGAAGGAGGGGGGACCGGTTGTGATCCTGAACACCATCCTGGGAGGGTTCCGCCGATCGGGGAATCGGCATCTGTGCATAGCAAGTATCCGCGCCATGGATGCCCGATAGTAGTGACGACGAGTGGATCACTGAGTGGGCCGGGCAAACAGGTAGCGTGCGGCCGCTTCAGCCAACGAGTCCTGGAACTGCTTTTGGGACACGGCCGGAACGGCGAAGCCGGGCCCGTACATGGTGCGCATCACCACCGCGGAGTGGATCAGCCCGAAGCAGAAGCGCAGGGCCTTGACGGGGTCCTCGTGCTGAACCTGTGGCACCAGGCGCCGCAGGGCGACGACGAAGTTCTCGCCCAGCTCCTGGCTGTAGGCGCTGCCGCGGCGGTGGACCTCCGAATGGGTGCTGGACAGGAGCAGGACCGGCTTGAGGAAGGCCTCGTGGCGGTAGAACACCCCGGCGATTCCGTGCACGACCTCCCCCACCAGATGCCCCGGGGAGTCGCCTGAGACGGGCAGCCCGTCGAAGAGCTGCTGGATGTGCTCACGCACCTGCGCCAGGCCGTGCTCGTAGACCGCCAGGAACAGGGCCTCCTTGGTGTCCACCCGGGCATAGATCGCCCGCGGTGGCACCCCAGCCCGTTCGCACACGGCCGCGATGGTGAAGGCGTCATGCCCTCCCTCGCGCAGCAACTCGACTCCGGCGGCCAGGGTGCGTTCCCAGGTCTGGCGGCTGCGTTGCTGCAGGGGTGGGCGCACGGTGTAGTCGACGTCCTCGGTCATTTCGTAGGGCCCCGGCATCAGTGCCTCCCGTTCATCCGTCGTGCAGCCTCCCGAGCGGAATGTCCCCCGCAGAGGGGTTGACACCGCTGTGAGAGAGGACACATCCTTCTGTCTAAAGCGTAGTGCACACTACGTTTTTGCTCGTCTTCCACCATCATCGCCTCATCGAGGAGGACCCATGATTATCGCCATCGGCGTCGCCCGTCCCGCACCCGGTCGTCGGGAGGAGCTGCTGCAGGCCTGCCGGCGGGTAGCCGAGGCATCCCGGCACGACGAGGGATGCGTGGAGTACGGCTTCCACATCAGCCTCGAGGACCCCGACGCGATCACCAGTGTGGAGATCTGGGCCTCCCAGTCCGCCCTGGAGGCCCACATGGACCACGAGCACACCCGTGAGTTCCTCTCTACTGTGGCCGGTCTGACCGACGGGGAGCCACAGATGCGCCTGCTCCAGGCGGACCCTGCCTCCTGAGGCCTTCGCTTTTCCTGCACCACCTTCGCGCCGCACCACTTTTCTTTGCACCGCTTTCCTTGCATCAGTTCCTTCACACCGTTTTGAGGACCATCATGAACTCCACTCCTTCCCGTGGCCGGGTCGCGGTCATCGGCGCCGGCCCCGCCGGTATGGCCACCGCCCTGTCCGCCCACCAGGCCGGCCACGAGGTCACCCTGTTCGAGCGCTACGCCCAGGCCCGCCCGGCCGGCAACATCCTCAACCTGTGGCCCCCGCCCATCAAGGCCCTGGGGCTGATGGGGGTGGACCTGGAGGACTTCGGCGCCCCCTGCCGCTCCGAGTTCCGCAGCGTCACCGGCCACGTCCGGGCCGCGGTCAATCTCCCGCAGGAGGTCATCGACCACTACGGGGGCGGGTTCATCGGCCTGTTGCGCCCGGAGCTCTACGAACGCCTGCTGGCTGCCCTGCCCGAGGGCATGCTGCAGACCAACCGTGGGGTCGAGCGCATCGAGCAGGACCGCGACGGGGCCCGGTTGTTCATGGCCGACGGGGAGGTGGTCGAAGCCGACGTCGTGGTCGGGGCCGACGGGATCCATTCCATGGTCTGCAAGACCCTTTGGGGAGACCAGCCCATCCGTGAGCACAATCTGCACATTTTCGGTGGGTTCATCTACGACCCGCCTGTGGAGGCCGAGCCGGGGCTGTGCGTGGTCTCCCACGACCGCGTCACCCAGGGGGCGTGGACCTCGATCCGCCGCAAGGGCCGCGACGGCTTCCAGTGGTGGGTGCTCACCGCCCACGACGCCACCGACGAGTTCACCGCCGACCTGCACGACGCCGCCGCAACCCTCGCCGCCGGATTCCCGACCCCGCTGCCCCAATTGATCGCCGCGACCCCGCCCGAGAACGTCCAGCGGTGGGTGCTGCGCGACCGCACACCGCTGAAGCAGTGGTCGACCGGCCGGGTGACCATCGTCGGTGACGCCGCCCACCCCACCTCTCCCTATGCCGCCTACGGGGCCGGGATGTCGATCGAGGACGGCTACTTCCTGGGCCGGGCCCTGGCCGGGGTGGATCTGCGCGACCACGACCAGGTCAGCGCGGCCCTGGCCGGCTTCGAGTCCCCGCGCCGGCCGCACACCGCCCGTCACACCCAGATCGCCTGGGCCCTGGGCAAGGTCTTCCACCACGCCCCCCGCCCCCTGCGGCCGGTCCGCGACGCCATCTTCGACCACACCCCGCTGCTGCAGAAGGTGATCGGGGACTCCAACCCCCAAGAGATCCTGGGCCAGCTGGGCGAGATCGACGAAGCCGAGCAGCGCTTCCGCGCCACCATGGGGCAGTCAGCCACCTGACCGGTCCTCCACTTCGGCATCCACGGCATCGATAGCAGGCATCCGGGGGCCGCGAGTCCACCCCGCGGCCCCCGGCTCCACACTGGTGACCGGCACCACACCTCGACGAAAAGGACCCTCCATGGACAAGAGCACGGCCCCGACCCTTGCGGTGGCGGACACCGGGATCGACATGACCGGACGAACGGTAGTGGTCACCGGCACCAAAGGCGGACTGGGACTGGCGGCCGTGGAGCTGCTGGCCACAGCCGGCGCCCAGGTGATCGCCACGGCCCGGGGCGCCGACCCCTCCGCGGAACTGCACCAGGTGATGACCGGCTGCGGTGAGACCGTGACCTACCACCCCCTCGATGTCGCCGACCCCGCAGGATGGTCCAGCTTGGCCCGGACGCTGGAAGATCGCTTCGGCCGTGTCGACGGGCTGGTCAACAACGCCGGCATCACCCGCCGTCCCCGTCTGCTCGAGGCGACCCCGGCCGATCTGGCTGAGGTGGCCGACATCAACGTCGCCGGCCCCCTGCTGGGCATCCAGGCCTGCGTGCCGCTGATGGGCCCGGGCTCCTCCATCGTCAATGTCGGCTCCGTCGCAGCACTGACTGCCCACTATCCGGTGGCCTACACCGCCAGCAAGTGGGGCCTGCGCGGGCTGTCAGCGGTGGCTGCCACTGAACTGGCTCCCCGAGGCATCCGGGTCAACACCCTCCACCCCGGTTTCATCGAGACCCCCATGACCGCCGGCGCCAATCCCACCTTCCTCGAGGCCGCGCTGCGGGAGATCCCGCTGGGTCGGGCCGGGGTGCCGGCGGAAGTGGCGGCCATGGTGGTCTTCCTGCTCAGCCCTCTGGCCTCCTTCATCACCGGGGCCGACATCCCCGTCGACGGCGGGCAGAGCGGTCACGGCGGGGCGAAGTCGATCTCCGACGCCCTGCGCTGAGCCGGGCCAGAACCGAGACGGTTCCGGCGGGGCCGGCTCAGCTCGGGAGCGTCGCCCCGACGCGTACCGGGTGGGCGTCGAGGACGGTTTCGCCCAGGCCCTGGACCGCCCGCTGCACCAGCGACCGCAGCCACAAGTTGGCCGGGTCGGAGGTCTGCAGCGGATGCCAGTACATCGACTCGACCAACGGCACCTCCAGATTGGGGGCGAACTCCACCGCCACCACGCCCTGGGCACGGGCCGCCAGCATCCGAGGCACCAATGCCACCAGGTCGGTGCCCTCCACCACTGAGGGCAGGGCCTGCAGCCCGGCCACCCGGGCCGCGACGGCCGGGGACTGTCCCATCCGCTGGAAGAACTGCATCGGGGGTGTGATGATGCTGCCACCGAACTCCCCGACCGCCTGCGGGGCGGTGGCGATGTCGGCCACCGTGAGCTCCCGTTGCCCCAGGAGAGGGTTGGCCGCGTCCATGATCACGACGAACTCGTCGCGGAACAGCTGCCGGGTGCTGCCGGCCAGATCGAAGCCCATCGGGCCCACGATCAGATCGATGTTGCCGAAGGACTCCAATCCCGGCTTGATCCGGGCCCGGGAGGTGGGCACGAAGTCCACGGCGATTCCCGGGGCCTCGGCGGCGATGTGGGCGCGCAGGTGGCGGATGAGCACCCCGGTGACGTAGTCCGAGGCGGCCAGCACGAAGGTGCGGTCGCTGGCGGCAGGGTCGAAGTCCGTGCGCAGCTGCATGGCGTCCTGCACGTCGGCCAGGGCCTGGTCCACCCGGGGGGCCAGGGCTTGGGCGAAGGGGGTGAGCTCGTAGCCGCGCCCGGCGCGCACCAGCAGCTCGTCGTTGAAGTGGCGCCGCAACCTGGACAGTGCCGCACTCATGGCCGGCTGGCTCAGATGCATCCGCTCGGCCGCCCTCGAGACGTTGCGCAGCTCCAGTAGCGCCTGCAGCGAGGGCAGGAGGTTGAGGTCGACGTCCTTCATGCTCCGATCATGCCCTGATCACATCCCGTCACAGCGCTGTGGTGGTTGTGGTGGTCTCCATCGGTCCGCCGGCGCGGGCCCGGCCGCGCCGGCGGGCCGGCACGGCTGGAACGCCGTCGCGGCGGCGAGCCCCAATGGTGTTCTCGATCTCCCCGATGCCTTCCACGACCAGGCGCACCCGGTCCCCCTCCTGAAGCGGCGGCGGGAGCAGGGCCCCGTTGCGGCCCCACAGCTCGGCCAGACAGCCCTTTCCGGACGTCCCGGAGCCCAGCACATCCCCGGGGGCCACGAGGGAGTCCTGAGAGGCGTAGGCGACCAACTCGGCGAAGGGCCAGCCCATGTGCGCCAGGGAGTCGGTGCCCAGGGGCTCGTCGTTGATCCAGGCGGTCATGGCCAGGTCCAGGAACCCCTCGGCGTCGTGGCGGTGCTCGAGCTCGTCGGCGGTGACGATCCACGGGCCCAGGGTGGAGGCGAAGTCCTTGCCCTTGCACGGGCCCAGCCGCACCTTCATCTCCCGGGCCTGCACGTCCCGGGCGGACCAGTCGTTGAGGATCGTGTACCCGAAGATCATCCGGTGGGCATCCTCGGGCTCGAGGTTCGTGCCGGTGAGCCCGTCGACCGCGCCCAGCACCGCGGCGACCTCGGTCTCCAGGTCCATGCGGTGGCACCCGGCCGGCACCGGGATCGTCTCCCCGGTGGCCCGGACGGTGTGCGGGTTGGTGAAGTAAAAGGTCGGCGCCTCGTACCACTGCTCCACGACGCCCCCGGCGCCGTCGATGCTGGCCGAGACTCCTTCGACGTGCTCCTCGAAGGTGACGAAGTCCCGCACCGTCCGCGGAGTCACCGGGGCCAGCAGGCGCACCTCGGCCAGAGCCGGGGCGTCGGCCGGGGCGTCGGCTACGGTGCGGGCGGCCAGCTCCAGGGTGGCCTCCAGACCCGCTTCGAACAGCACCTGGGGCGTGGTGCCCTGGGGCAGAGTCAGGCAGCGGCCCTCGTGGACGAACCCGGTGCGGACGGCGCCGTCCTGGGTCCAGCGAGCGATTTTGACCATGGTGGAGTCCTTTCAGTGATCAGACGAGATGCTGTGATGCCCTATGGTGCGCGCGCACCACCTACACCGGCGCCTTGATCGTGTCCGCGACGAGGTGCATGAGGCCGGGCACGTCGGCGTCCTGCTTGCCCTCGAGCATCCACTGGCCCAGCTGCACCGAGGCCTCCACCACGGTGCGGGCGCGGGGCAGGCGCCGTTGCCAGTAATGAGTGAGCACCACGTCGTCAAACCTGTCGGCCCGGGTCAGTTCCTCGGCGAGCACGGCGGCGTCCTCCACGGCCATGGCCGCGCCCTGGGCGATGGTGGGCGGGCAGCTGTGAGCGGCGTCGCCTAGCAACACCACACGTCCGCGGTGCCAGGGGCCCTCGACCAGGTGGGTGGTGAAGTGGGTGTAGTTTACGTTGGCGCTCTCGTCGAGACTCTGCCGGATCTGCCGCCACGGCCCGCCGTAGCCGGTGGCGAGCTCGCCCATGACAGCTGGGCCGTCGGCGCCGTGGCGTTCCTGGGCGTCCTCGACCAGGTAGGCGTACATGGTGTCGGGCCCGGTCGGGCAGTAGCCGGCGATGTAGGCGGGACCGCCGTAGTACAGATCGGTGCGGGTCACCTCGGCCGGGCGCGGCACGAAGGCCCGCCAAATGCCCATGCCGGTCCGGCGCGGCCGGTCAGTGATGCCGATCGCCGTGCGCACCGAGGAGTTCAACCCGTCCGCCCCCACCAGCAGGTCGTAGGCAAGATCCTCGCCCGCGACAGTGCTGACCGTCACGGAGTCGCTGTCCTGCTCGAGCCCGGTAACGGTGACCCCGTAGCGGATCGTCGCGCCGGCCTCCTCGGCACGCCGGCGCAGGATCGCAGCCAGCTCTGCTCGGGGCATGCCCAGGGTTGCCGGCAGGTCCTCCCCGCCCACCCTCACGTCATCGAGCACGGCGATCACCGTGGCCTCGGGGTCCGGGGCGCGCAACCCCAGGGTGTCGAAGGGGTAGCCCTTCTCATGCACCTGCGGCCAGATGCCCAGGTTGCGGAAAATGCGCAGGGCATTGCCCTGCAAGGTGATGCCCGAGCCCAGGGTCGAGGGGCCGCCGGCCTTCTCGAGCACCTCGACGTCGAGGCCAGCGTCGACCAGCAGGGCCGCGAGGGTGAGGCCGCCGGCGCCTGAGCCGACGATGCCGATTTTCTGGACTGCGGGCATGGTGGTGGTCTTTCCTCGGTGGGTGGTCATGGGTGTCGTCCGGTGGCAGTCGCCGCATGATGTGCTGAGGCCTGACGGGACAAGGCGCGGTGTGCGGGTCCTAGGTCAGGGCGACGGGGTTCAGCGGGGACCCGACGGCCCCGGTGATCGGCAGCGGGGGAGCGGAGAGCAGGAACTCGTAGCGGGACTCGGCCGCGCAGTGGGCGGCGAGGTCGTCCAGGGCCCACATCTCCCCGATGAACAAGCCCATGTTGGGAATCACGATCTGGTGTAACGGCTGGAAGGCGTCGTCGAACTCGTTGGGCCGCACCTCGAACCCCCAGGTGTCGGTGGCCACCGCGGCGACCTCCCGCTCGTGCAGCCACGGGGCGGTGGTGAACGACAGCCCCGGGGCCGGACCCCCGGCGTAGTGCCCCCAGCCCTCGCGGCGGGTGCGGGCGTACTGGCCGGTGCGGATCAGCACGATGTCGCCCCGGCCCACCTGTGATGAGGCGCCCTGGTGGTCGATGGTGGCCTCCAGGTGCCCGGGCGTGATCGCGAAGCCGTCCGGCAGCTCCGGGCGCTCCAGGCCCAGCTCCCCCTGCAGCGCCCGCCCCACGTCGAGCAGCACCCCGCGGCTGACGAGCTGGGCGGCGGCGGTCTCGATGCCGGTGACCCCGTCCCCGTCGGAGGTCACCACCGCCCCGGCGCGGCGGCCGTTCCAGGCACGGCCGCGGTCGAAGATATGCCCCAGCCCGTCCCACTGGGTAGAGCACTGCAGGGGCATGGCAATCACGTCGTCGGCCCCGCCGAAGCCGTGCGGGAAGCCCTGGTCGCCGAACTCCGCCTCCAGGCCGGTGTCGGTCATGGTGTGCACCGGATTCGTGCGGCGCCGCCACCCAGTCTGTGGGCCATTCGTGTCGAAGGCCTGGGCCAGCGAGAAGCTCCGGCCGGTGCACACCAGGCTGGCGGCCTGCACGCGCTTGGTGTCATCGATAAAGTTCAGGGTGCCCAGCACGTCGTCCTCACCCCAACGTCCCCAGTTGCGGCACCTCTTGGCCATGGCCTCGATGCTGCCCATCGCGTCGCTGCGGTCCACGTGATCTCCTCGCCCTCCGGGACGGCCGACACGGACGCCCTGTGATCCCAGTCACCACTCTCGTGCCGAGTTGCCCCCCGCGGAAGTCGCTTACCCGGATGCCAGGTATATACCCCGTCGATATCCACTGGTGGGACCACTACACATGCCACGGGGAGCAGCGGGCTCGGGACTCACGGGCGGCCACCGCTCCTGAAGCGGGGCGTGGAGCGGATCGGTGACAGCTCGGCGGCCGACCGCGAAGACCACCCACTGAATACTCCGATAGCACTCACCCAGAAGGTCGGCATGGGCAGTTTTCGAATCCAGCGGTAGAGGGTAGCTCGGGACATTCCCAGGTCCCGCGCGACCTGCGTAGCCGGCTCTCCTGCCTCGACCAGCCGGAGAGCGTTGCGGATCTAAGAGTCGGTGAAGGTCTGGCGCCGACCACCGATGTCCTTAACGGCGGCTCTCCGCTTGGCGGCCGTGTCGGTGCTCCGCTCCCGCTTGATCTCCAGCTCCATCGGCGCCAAGGCGGCCATGACGGTGAAGACCATTGAGTTCACGGGGTGTGGGGGCCCACGTCTCCCCCACCGAACTTCAGCGCCCGCAGCCCGGCGCCTGTACCTCGCAGTGCCCCGGCGAAGGCCAGCATGTTCTGCGCCGACCGTCCCAAATGCTGCAGCGGGGTGAGAAGCTGCATAAACACCTGGGAGCCAGTGCGGAACGAAATCCGGCAGGCAAGAGGACTCCCCCACTCCCTGGCCGCTAACCGGCCATATGTAAAGCACAGGATGTCTGGCTACCTTGCCATCCCAAAGGAAAGTTCAGGGGCGGTCCCACCGAGTGAGTCGCCCACGGGCCACTCATTCTGCGGCACCGCGGTTCATGGACTCATCGGGGGCCCCTGCCGGAGTGATTCCGGCAGGGGCCCCCGCTGCGACCACTGTCGCGGGCTACCGCTCGGCGGTCGTGGCGTCGAGCATTCCTCTGACCTCCGGCCACGTTGTGGGTGCTTGGGCGGCGGGGAGCGTGCGGAAGGTCGACTCCTGCAGGTGCGGCCGGTAGGTCCGCATGACGTGGGCATGGAGTGCGGAGCCGGTGTAGCGGCGCATCGCGTCCTCGTCCGTCCACCCCGACCAGGTCCAGAAGGTGGCGGTCAGCGGCTGGGCGGCGAGATCGAGCCAGAGGGCCCCGGGTGCTTGTCGCAGGGCCCGCCGCAGCCGGAGCGAAGCGAGCAGAAAGCCCGGCACGTGCCTGGCCGAGCGCAGCCGGAGCCGGGAGATCAGCACGATGCCGGCGGTGGGAGCCTCCTCGTGCATCGCTGCGGCGGGCCCGTGCGCCCGGGGCAGGGCGGTGGTGAGCCTTCCCAGCGCGTCGCCGAGCACCGCGCGGCGCCAGTGCGTGATCACCACGACGACGGCGGCTGTGATGTAGAGCAGCTGCATGGCAGCACGCGGCAGCAAGGCGGTGGCCGGCTCCCCGGACAGCGTCAGACCGGCGGACGCGGCGTAGACGTTCGCAGGAAACATCGCCACCATCAGCAGCGCCAGCCCACCGGCTGCCCATGCGGCCGTCCGAGGCAGCAGCAGCCCGAGTGCGCCGGCGAGCTCCAGCACCCCGGTGACCGTGACGAGCAGCTCAGGGTGGGGCAGCACGGGCGGCACCATCGCGACGAGATCCTCGCGCAGACCCACGAAGTGCGAGACCCCGGTGACGAGGAACATCACCGCCAGACCTGCGCGCAGGGCCAGGGGTGCTGACTCCCGGAGGCGGCGGCGCCCAAGGAGTGCGGCGACGCCGAGCGTTGCCAGGGTGGCGGCGAGGAAGACGAGCAAGACTGACATGGCGCCCTCCTTGGCGTTCTATCTTGTCACTGACAAGACTGCGCCTCCGGCGGGATCTTGTCAATGCCTAGATATGGGGTAGGGTGCAGGAATGACCCCCCGCACCTATCACCACGGCGACCTCCACCGCGCGGTGCTCGATGCCGCTGTCCAGGCCGTGCTCGAGGTGGGGCCCTCCCAGGTGAGCCTGCGGGACCTGGCGCGCCGGGCGGGGGTCTCCCACGCGGCCCCCGCCTATCACTTCGGCAACAAGGCCGGGCTCCTGACGACCCTGGCGGCGGAGGGGTTCCAGATGCTCGCGAATCACCTCACCGAGGTGCTTGAACGCACCGGCAGCTTCCTTGAGGTCGGTGTCGCCTACGTGCACTTCGCCGTGGAGCACCGGGCGCACACCCAGGTGATGTTCCGCCCGGACCTCTACGAGGCCTCCCGCGCCGACGTCGTCCAGGCGCGCGCCGCCGCCGCCGAGGCGCTCTCCGCAGGGATTGCGACGTTGCCACCCGAAGTGGTGGGACCGGATCCGAAGGTCGCCGCCCTGGCCGCCTGGTCCCTCGTGCACGGTTTCGCAGACCTCTGGCTCGGCGGAGTGCTCACGGACACGGGACAGGGCGATCTCACCGAGTCGGCCCAGGCGGTGGCCCGGTTCCTCTTCGACAAGGGCACGGCGGAGTAGCCGGAGGAGAGTACCCACGCCGGCACCTAGAGTTCCCGTGCCGCGGAGACAGGCTGCCTCCTCGGGACCCACCGGGGACCCGCCCGCACCAAGCTTTCCACCTGGATCCTGGCATGCCCGGCTTCCTCCCCAATGGGCACGCCGCGCAGGGGGGACCCACCATGACGAGGCCGGCTAGGGCGTTCCGGCCGGTGCTGGCGGACCCCCTCCTTCCTGGAGACGATCACTCACCCCCCTGCTGACGGGCCACTGAACTGGTCCATGGTCCGCTTGATCGCTCTTTCACGGGTGGCCGGGTCTGCCCGTGCCGCCATCGGGACCGGGCGCTTCACGGCTGCGGTCAGCAGTCGGCACAGGTGCCGGTGCTGGTCATCGTTGCTACCCTTAACCGCATGGAGCGTGTTCAGCGATTTCTGCACCCCCGGCCGTTCAGTGGCCGCGGGGTGGTGAGCGCGCAACGTCACGCCGCCTAGTCTCCGCAGGCACGGCCGGGGGAATTTCTATTCCCAGCATCGGCCCAACCGTCTCAGGAGACTTCCATGTCGGCACTCTCGTACCTCAGCCCTGACCAGCTTGCCCGCGCGCTGAGCCTGCGTGATCTCAGCGACCCGGCACAAGGGGCGCACTCGATGCAGCTGCTGCTGGAGGATCTTGTCACCGCGCTGCAGCACCAATGGGGTAGCTCCGTCCGCCGGGTGCACCATCCACCTCTCGTGGCGACCCATGACAACTACGACCGTCTGGGCTACGACCCCGGTGACATCACCAGAGCACAGCGGTACACCCGCTACGTCTCGCCCACCGTGGTGCTGCGTACCCACACCAGCGCGGAGCTGCCCAGGGCCCTGCAGGACTACCGCGGCCGGTCCGCCGTCGACGAACTGCTCGTCGTCCCAGGCCTCGTCTACCGGCGCGACGTCGTCGACCGCACGCACGTGGGGGAACCACATCAGGTCGACCTGTGGCGTATCCGTTCCACATCGCAGACCACCGATCAGGACCTGCTCGAGATGATCACCATTGTCGTCGAAGCGGTCCTGCCCGGGGCGCAATGGCAGATCACCGACGTCGAGCACCCGTACACGCTCGGCGGACGACAGGTGGACGTGAACCTGGAGGGCGAGTGGCTCGAGCTCGCCGAATGCGGGCGCATCCACCCCGAGGTGCTGCGCGGCTCGGGCGTGGACCCGCAGAAGTGGTCCGGACTGGCCCTGGGCATGGGGCTGGAACGGGCCCTGATGCTGCGCAAGTCAATTCCAGATATCCGCTATCTGCGCTCCTCGGAGCCGCGCATCGCAGCCCAGATGCTCGACCTGCAGCCCTGGCAGCAGGTCTCTCTGCTCCCCGGCACGCGTCGGGACATCTCCGTCGTGCTCGACGACAGCGAAGACGGCGAGACCATCGGTGACCGGGTCCGGACAGCCCTGGGCAAGGACGCGGACCTCCTCGAAGCCGTCGAGGTCCTATCGTTGACGCGATGTGCGCAGCTTCCGGTCACAGCTCGTGAGCGCCTCGGCATCAACGCCGGCCAGAGCAACGCGCTGATCCGGATCCACATCCGCCCGCTCCTGCGGACACTCACGTCCGCCGAGGCCAACGAGCTGCGCAACAGGATCTACCTCGCCGTCCATGAGGGCCCCCATGCCGAATTGATCTAAGCGCAAGCGCAGCCGTCGTGGATGAGCGCGAGCAGGACTCTGTCACCAGAAGCAGTATCAGCCGATGGAGGAGCCTCCACCGCCCCACAGTCTGCCGCTAACCGGCCATATGTAAAGCCAAAAGAACCGAGCTGCTCGTGCACCCGCTGATCCTGCCCACTTCAGCAGAGCCTTCAGCAATCACTTCGGAACCAGCCCGAGCCGCCCATACCGTCGCCGACCCCTCAAATCCGAAGGGCCCTGTAGGCCGCTTCGCGGACCGACACAGACCTTAGTGACGCTCCCGTAGCCACCGTCGCCTGTGCCATCCTGCCGCCATGACGGAGAACACCACGGGCACCGCGTCCCGGCCTCCCCTGGAGGACCAGTTGCGCGTACCGTTTTGGATCGTGCTCGCCGGAGTGGGCGCCGGTGCCTTCTGGGCACTGGCCGGTGTGGGGGTGGGTGCCTGGGTCCGAGGGCGCCGAAGCCGCCCCGGCCAACACGGGCGCACCTGCCGCTGACCATTGGCCGGCGACTCCAGCGGAACTCTAGGGCTCAGCCAATCCGCAGCGCTCGAGCCCTGAATCCCTCACGGTCACGATTCAATCGACGGTTCCCCCGAACTGGGCTGCCGCCCGCTCAGACGACGGCGGTTGGCAGCTCTCGGATTCGCCGGTAGAGAGTCGCCCGCGACATCCCGAGGTCGCGGGCGACCTGGGTGGCCGGCTCCCCACCGTCGATCAGTCGCAGGGCGTTGCGGATCTGGGAGTCGGTGAAGGTCTGCCGCCGCCCGCCGAGGTCCTTGCCGGCGGCACGGCGTTTGGCTACCGAGTCGGTGATCCGCTCCCGCTTGATCTCCAGCTCCATCTGAGCCAGCGCCGCCATGACGGTGAAGACCATCGAGCCCATCGGGGTGGCGGTGTCCACGTCTCCCCCACCCAGGTTGAGTACCCGCAACCCGGCACCTCTCCTCCGCAGCGCCTCAGCGAAGGTCAGCATGTTCTGCGTCGACCGGCCCAGCCGGTCCAGCGTGGTGATGACCAGGGTGTCGCCTTCCTCGAGGGCAGTTACCGCTTTGTCGAACTGTGGACGCGAAGCACGCCCGCCAGACACTCCACTGTCCACATAGACGTCATCGCGCCGCACGCCCGCACCCAGCAGGTCAGACACTTGACGGTCCGCATCCTGTTGCCGTGTTGATACTCGGGCGTAGCCGATCATCTTCCCCATGTCCACCTCATCTGTCTCGCAACCGACGTTGAGTATCGAATTCTAGGCTCCTGGATAAAGCACAAAGATGCGAGACACACCGGACCGCGGAATCATGCGGGCGCAACTTTTCCGGACGAGACGTCTCGCATCCCATGGGTTACACGACGACTCCCCCCCAGTTCCACACCCGGGAAAGCCTTGTGGGAGTGTCGCGTGCGGACCAGTGCGGGAGGGCCAAAGGTGGAGTGGCCATCACGCATTGGCACGTACAGGTCTTCAGTCCAGATTGGAATGGGATACAGACTTACAAGAGCGGCACGCATGTGTTCGACGAAAGCGAGTTGAGCCGCGCAGCACGACCCCCGTCGGCGAGAACCACCCCTACCTGACCAACCAGTAACCACGCTGAAGTATGAAGAGCCAAATCACCAGGACATCATAAGGTTCTGAAATCGTCATTCAAGCGCGAACAGATCTAATAGAGCCACTCGAGGTGAAAATATATACGTTAGGTCAGAGTTCCGATGTAAGGACTATGTTATGGCGTGGAAAAATCACTACAAAATTGCTCTTTCACATGCAGATGCCAAAAAATCCAATGACTCAAAAAGGGAAATAATTCCGATTTGGATTAACAATAGATTTATTGTGGCCTGCGACTGCAACCGACCTCGAACGCCAAATATGCCATGCGAGGACAATGCGACCCTGAGGTGCTTGCTAAGCCTTTGATCCCGAGATCTTATTGTCCCTCCGCGCATCAATTACAATGATCGATTCTTCATTTGTAAGCTGAAGCTCACCCAGCACTCTATTTAGCTTAACTTGGTCATTTTCAGTAAATACAACTATCACAGTAAGTGATTTACGGGTTTGATTAGCTGCCTCGTAAACTGATAATTGCTTTTCCAAGTTCCGCTTAAGACTTGAACTTCGTGCCAGTTTAAATTCAATTAACGACTTGTCATGGGCACCATAACTAGCCTTAAAGTCTACTGGCCCCCGCCCGTTATTGACCTCCCTATTGACATCGAAATCGCTATTACACCAAACAAGACCGAAGTAGAGCTGAACCTCCTTTTCATTGGATGGATGATTGTCTTTCTCTTCATTAGATAATCCTATTTTGCCCCCGCGATTTAATACCTGATATCCGTCTTGATTTTCAACATATTGCTTGAACATGAAAACCCGCTGACGGGCTTCGTCGTAGCTAGTCCACGGCTTTTCATAAACTTTCGTCTTTACACTGAGTTCATCTATTAACTCACGAACTGAATCAATGAACAATGAACAAGCTAAACTGACTTTTTCATTGGACACTTCCTGTGCCGCAGGACCCCTTTCCTCCTGCTGCCCGATGTAGACATCAACAAGTTCCTTGAACTGCTTGATAGTTTCAGCGGCTGCCTTTCTCCGTTCTTTTTGGTTCGGCCTAACCCCTAGTCGCTCTCCGAAGTACCGATTAATTTGGGCTCGCAGTTCATTGTCCCCAATTGCGGCGGGTAGCTGCTGATACTTAGCCAGCATGTCGCGATGGTTAATCCAAGTTTCATCCCTTGTAAGGATGTCTTTTGGTGTGAGCAGTACGTAATCATCCCCCAGACGCGGTAACATGTAGTTTTCGGTTACCCAAGAATGCGTTGCATAATTGAAGTATGAACGTTTGACTGCAAACGTATCGCGTTGCTCATCGGCGACGTACCGCCGAGCGAACGTTTCTGTGTACTGGAGAAGGTATCTCTTTATTAAATTTACAGTAAAATCGCTAATATTGTCTCGACCGACACCCGGACTAATAAGTGCTAGTTTTTCTACGTGAGAGGAGCTTGTATAGCTTTCCTGGCCGAAGTTACTTAAAATTTCTTGAAGAGAATTGTTTAGGGAATGAGCAAACTCTTCTCCAAGCGCACTTCCGCGATTCCCCAACATAGTAAATCCAAGCCAATTTTGAGTTACTTCCTTAAAGCTATATAGGTTTGTAATTGTACCCACGTCCAAGTTAGGACTAGAATTGTCACGCAAATATATCAGGTAGTCCACAATTTGTTCATGAAGAGCTTTATATTCGGGTTTTTTGCTGTTAAACAGCAAGAAAGGATCGATAAATAGAGGTAAGTCCGAAACGATACAAATGTTCAGTGCTCCATAGTTTTCAAGAAAGCGCTCATCAATATCGAAGTAGTCTGAGAAAAATAATCTTGACTTCGGCACAATTTTCCCTTCACCTTTGATAACTAACTTCTATTGATTTTTCCTTTAAACATTTGGGGGTCTTCTTGCAATTAGTTTTTATGCCAGTTGATTTTTTCTAGCATAACAAAATCCTAGGAAGACTTAATATTTTTTCCCATATTCGCCTGCAAGTTCATGCGCCTGACGAGCGGTAACGATTGGTGATGTCCGTAAATACATGGCGGAAACAACGCGCTGTAAAGATTATTGCTGACCGAAAGAATATTGAGCCTAGGGACCTTACGGTCTTGCTTACTCTGCCATCCGTGAATTGGCAATGATAGTCCTAAGGCTTCCCGGTGCGCCTATTACATCGTCTCGATCGCCTTCATGTGTTCCTCCAGCCCCGGTGTAGTCCGGGTGAGTGATGCGGCGCTACTGCGAAGGCGCCTGCGCCCAGCTCTGTGCTGGAATTATTGATTATCATTATGGCCGATCTCTGACGAAAGACATCCGCCGGCACAGTCACCTGTTGTATTTCAGACCGCGCAGCCAATCAGGTCCGTGATAGCCTCAAACGAGAGTAAAGGGAGGTCGCTGTGTGTTTAGTTTGACCTGTAGGTCATCAATGCGGTGGATAACGTCATCAAGCCAGGAGTCGGACAGTTCCGACTTCCGTTGAATCTCGGAGTTGATAGTCTACAGGCGGCTTTGAGGCCGGTGCGCCGCCAATGCGAGGATCAATGCATGACCAGTCACTATTGGTGGGCCAGCCAGGGCAAAAACCATCCCAGGGCAATTACTGGACTGCCCGCGTCCTCAGTGATTAGGGGACGTCTTCTATGTTGGATTTCCGGCTCAAGAAAGTGGAACATTGCCATTCGTTTGGTATGGCTGCAGTTATCGTTAGGAGAGCGCCTTGGTGCCAGCCAGCGGTTTGGGCTCATCATTACGCTTAGATATCTTGTGGACGCTCGGCGGGGCCAGGAGAGCCAGGTAGGGCGCATCAACCTCTGGCACGCCTTTCCAACGGTCATTCCATCGGTCTGACCTGGGCCTCGATAAAGGCGATCTCGTCCACGTCGAGCCCGTACTTGGCAAACAACTGCTGATCAATCTGAGGGATCGGTTTGCTCCAGTCGATGTCCGAGCCCGATGTGAAGTCCTGCAGCGGCACATACTTCCAGACCTTCGCAGGGTTGTGCTGGGTGATCTTGAGAACGCCGAGAAGTGCGCGGGCGAACTTCGACTTGATGTACTTAAGGCAAGCCTCAGCAGTGGCTTGGTCGTCGAAGCATCCAATCGTAATAAAGGTCTGAGTGACCGCCACCTGTGGCCCCACGACAATCGGAGTCGACAGCACCTCCCCCAATTCTCCGGAACCGTTCGCGGCCGGGAGCACGACCTTGTGTGCTCCGAAGCTCTTCGGGCCAGTGAGGTACTCGCTACGAATCCAGCGGTAGGCCCGACCACGCCCGGCAAGCCCGTACACGCGAACATACCCCTCGTTTCCCCCAGGGGCTTCGGAGTGATAAAGGTAGGAGAGTTGCTGGAAGGTTCTGGTGTTGATTTTGAACTTTTCACCACTCGACATTGTGGATGACGCCTGCGGGTGATCATTGTGCATCTCGGCTGTATACCGATATGAGCGGGAACTCGTGATTTTGAGGGCGATAGACTCCTCGTGCGACTCGACAACCTTATGGAGGATCGTGTTGAGTTCCGGGTACTTCGTGAAGGTGCCGACCGGCTCGCCTTCGAAGTCCTCGTCGCGGTAGGTGACGGCGATGCCGCCCTTGATGTCCGTGCCGGGGAAAAGCTCGTCGCTGTTGGGCACGTAGTGCGGAACGGTCAGGTGGGGGTCGGCAAGCATTTTCTCGTTCCACGCTTTCGGGGTGTATCCAGCGTTGAACAGAAAACGCGCCGGGGTGATGAGCACGGCTTTCTCTCCGACCTCGTAGGCCGCGTCCATGAAGAGGTGGTAGATGGGCCTGCCGTGAGTCGCAGTACCACCGGCCTCCTCCTGGTATGGCGGATTACCGATGACGACATCGAATTTTTTGTTCATCTCAGTTACCTTCCATCAGCATCTCGTCGACCATTTTTTGCCGATCTTCCGGGGTCATTCGAGCGAGATCGCCGACCCTGAAGTGACCGGAGTCCTTGATCCACTTCTTCCGTTCATCAAGGCCTCCGGAGACGGCCTCGATGGTGATGCGGTGCAGGATCTCGTTGTGGCTCATTTCGAATATCTGTGCGGTCAGGATGTGCTGGAGGCGCTCATTCTGGGCGGGGAATAGTTCGGCCAGGCCGGTGTCGAGGCGGCGTACGAGCTCCATCAGGAACAGGCCTGCTGTGGAAAAAAGATCCGCGAACGTCTTGTCCGGGTCGCTGAAAATGCCCAAATTCTCCGCCTCGAGTGTGTCAACCATCATCTTTACAATCGGCTGCGGAGTGAAGACCAGCGACGTCTTTTGCTGCGGGATATAGGCGAATATGTTCTCGGTCTGTGAGTCGTCGAAGTAATCGGCCAGCGATTCTTTCTTGTCCAGGAATTCCTGGACGGCCTGGTCAAAGACCGTCTCGTCGAAAAGGCCCGGGATCCTTGTGACGGTGCCGTTTTCCTCGGTGACCTCCTGGCCGTCGCGCAGCAGACGGAACTCGGCCTCGCTGATGCCCGTGATCTCCTCGAACACGTCGTCGGGCGTGTAGTCGTCGAAGTTCGAGAGTCGGAGTCTGCGATCTCCGTATGCCATGAGGAACATGGGTATCGTACGGGCGAAGCCCCGCAGGTGGGACCGAGCGTCGTCCATCGTCTGGTCTGCGCGCTTCTGCACCTTTTTGGTTTCTTCGAGGGTGACCACTTCGGGGACGATTTCCTTCATCGTCTTGTCGACGATGGCCATGACGTTTGCCTTGAACGTCTCGTCTTGCTCGGCCTTCTTGGCCTCAACAGCCTGGGCCTCAGCATCTGTGGCCGCGTTCTTCAGCTCGTCCTCGAGGTGCTTGCTTGCGATGTTGCGCTCGGTGTACGCGCGCTCGATTTGATCCTTCACGGCCTGCTCGGTGCGCTTGATGTCACGCTGGACCTGGGTGTCGGTGAGCCCGTAGACCTTCGTTAACTCTTCGCGCTTGGAGCGGGTCTGCTCGGTCACTGCCTTGGCGATCGCTGTCGCTCTCGTGGACGCCGGGGCGTCGGGCTCGGGGGTAGGGATGTCCTCGATGCTGTAGATGGGTTGGCCGAGCTCGGAGACCTTGGGGTTGATAACGGTCTCCACGTCGACCTGGACGCTGCCGTCGGGGTCAGTGACGGGCGGCGGCTGCGGAATCTCGATAGGTTCCCCGGTCTTGACCTTGCCCTGCTTCGCGGTAGGCAGCTTGTCCAGGATTTCCTTGATGTGCTCGGAGTACCGGAAGATGCCGGCGACGTTCACAAACAGCAGGTTCGACAAGAAGCCGCGGCGCACGACCTCGCGGGCCTTGAATACCTTCGGGAACGTTAGGACCTGGGAGGCGTCAAGCTCGATCATCCGACCCTCAGCGTCTTCACCCAGCACCGGGAAGAAGTTCAGCAGCCGGCCGATGTTGTCCCGCCGCACCCCCTGGTCGCCCGAGGGGTTCGGGTGCAGGTTGTTGGCAAAGGCATCGAAGATCGTCAGCGTACGCTCGGGCGCGAAGTCGAAGATGTATGCGTTCTGCTTCTGGAAGACCTGCCCGCCGCGCTCGAACGTGCAGGGGTTCTGTGCCCGGAACGCCGCCTGCATGTACTGGGCCGGGGAGGACAGGTTCGACAACATGATGACCGCGGTCCACTCCGGCACTGTGACACCTGTGGTTAGCTGCCCGACAGACAACGTGATGGTCTTGCCGTCCGACTTCTCCGCCTCGGTGATGGCCGTGCGTACCTTGTCGAGGGACTTGCCTGCTGCGACCGGGTCCGACTCGTTAGAGCGTCCGTCGCCGGCTGCCAGAATGATGGTGTATTCCTTGAAGACGTCGTGCTTTTTGAGAATCTTCTCCAAAGCTTTAGCCGAGGCGACGCGGTTGAGCAACCAGAAGGAGTGGCGAATCTCATCGCGCAGCTCGGGGGTGGAGAACGGGTACTTCTCATTGGCCGCGAGGCAGTCGAGGAACTTAATGACCTCAGGCTCATGCTCAAAGAAGCCGTTGTCTTTCGTCGCGAAGAACTCATTGAGGTCGAAGGTGTAGTCGATGTTCGCCTCGTCCTCATCGATGGCGACACCCTCGGCCAGACGATCCGTGATCATCCTCGAGATCTGGTAGGTCAGCAGGTTGAGCTTCGGTAACGCCGCGTACGGGTTCTCCTGGCCGTCATTGGTCCAGTTCTGACGGGCGGTCTGCTCATCCTCGTAGGTCCAGTTGAAGATCTGGTCCTGGTCGAACTTGCCTGACGCCAGCGCCTTGAACGGCGTGCCCGACAGGTGCAGGGTCCATTTGCGCTTGATCTGGTCGAACGCAACGTCGGTCTTGGTGGTGTCAATGCCCTCATGGGCCTCATCAATTACCAGCAAGTCCCACTTAAACCCGGCAACGTGCTTGAGCTTGTCGTACGAGCCGCCGAAGTACTGCGACCCTTTGAGGTCCTGCAGGGAAACGAACTCCACGATGCGCGGGTCATCCTCCATGTGGTTCCGGGAGAAGGTCCGCCACTGCTTTCGAGTCATGGGTACGCGGCCGGCCAGCGAGGGCGACTCTGAGACGAAGCGGAACGTCGTCTGGTGGCCGATGAAGCGGGTGAAATCGTCGAACCAGGAGTTCGCAATCGCGGGACGGTTAGTGACAACCAGCACCCTGACGACGTCAAGTGTCCGCATGAGGTCATACGTCGTCAGCGTCTTACCGAAGCGTGGCTTGGCGTTCCAAAGCACCTCCTCCTTGCCGGACATAAAGGCAACCACGGCCTGGTCAACGGCCGCCTGCTGCTCAGGGCGCAAGATGTAATCATCCTCGTGGCCGCTGATCGGGATATCGGGGAAGTCCTGGCCAGCAAAGTCGTTGAAGTAGTCCACCGACCCCTTCGGCGCAGGGTCGAAGTGGTGCCACTCGGTGCGCTTGGGCTCAGTCTCGCGCTTGACGCCTTGCTGCTGAAGATAGCCATGGAAGTCCTTGTCCGTGAAGCGCCCACCGGCTTCAGAGGTGAACAAGGCTCGGCGCGACCACAGCAGCTTCTTCTCCACCGACAACTGGGATGCCTGCTGTGCAACACGGACCATGGCGCTCCCCTGCTCCGTGTACCCGATTTTCTCCCAGCCGACGTACTTGGGAATATCCGGCGTCGTCCACGAATAGACCAGCGGAGTGATTTCGCGGAACGTGCTGATCTTCGGACTAGGCATCGGCCCTCACTTCCTCGTGGACCTTGTCGATCCGGCACATCTGATAGTTGTCGTAGATGGTGAAATCGAGGGCACCGTTATCGCGCAACGAGACGAGCGTGAACGGCTCACGCTGCACCATGCCCGCCGCTCCCTCGATCCGGTTCCACCACGAAAACTGAATGTACTGCCCCTTAGGGGTCAGACCGGTCAGGGTGTTGCCGCGAACGATGTTCGTGTCGATGAGAAACACCGCCGCCCGGCGCAGGTCCGTTTCTGGACCGCAGGGAATGCCGTGGGCCTGGTGGAACCCCAGAAACTCGGCGATCATGATCGCCTTCGCGTCCTGGTGGTTATCCTCCAGCAACTCGATGCCATAGATCGAGGCCAGGGCGAACAGTGACTCCTCCGGCCACTCCTCTACGGGGTACCGCTCCTCGATCGCGTGGAGCTTGCGACGGAGGATCGCTACGAGGAAGTTACCGTCGCCCGCTGCAGGCTCAAGGAAGGTCTTGTCGACGAAGTCGCGGCCGGTCTCCAACTCCTCGCGGACCAAGTCAAGCATCCGGTTGACCATGTGACTCGGAGTGAAAACCTCACCGTAGCTCTTGACACGATGGCGCGACTTCACGACCAGCTCCTCGACAATCGTCTCTGTCACCGTAACTAGTGCCCCCTACGCAGCAAATTAAAAGCAACAGAACCCGTCGCGACGGGGTCGCCGGACGACTTGTCGACCAAGTCAGCGGACCGGTCATCTCGTGATGACGACACATACACTCCAATTTCTGCAAGCCGAAGCTTCCGGCGATGATCGGCTGAGGAACCAACCGGAAGGCGTTGTAAGCACAAAGCCAACTCTGGACTAACATTACCCGCGAAATTTCGGGCCCATCCCTACCGGCCCATGCCCTTCTGCGAGGCCTTCGTCTGGCCGCTGGCGCCGTGGGTCTGGCGGGCCTTCGGGTCACGCCCTGGGCTTTGAAGACGGCGGCGGTGGGCAGGCTGGCCTGATCCTAGGCGACCCTAAAGCGTGCCTGCACGGCCTCGCCGTCGGATAGATTTTCAAAGCTGGCCGCGAACTCTTGGGGACGCTCGGCCGAGTCGTACTTGTGGTCAGCCTCTTCGGCCAGCGCCTCGGGGTGCTGGTTCTTTTCGTCTGCGTCCTGCTGGCGGTCCCGGTCTTCCCAACTGGCCTCGGCCATCAACTGCACAGCCTCGGCGGTCTCGTCCCGGCCAGTACGGCGTTTCTGCACAAAGCGCTATTCGCCTGGTCGAATGCGGCGAGCCGGCCGCACATGTCTTCCGTCATCTCGACATGTCCCTATTAATTGGTGTTTAATTTGCTATGCGCTTTCAAGTAGTCTTTTGCTTTTCAATAGGAACAAAAGGTGGGCAATTTCCTTTTTCAGCGCTTTCTTTTGCACGCGCTCCATGTTGATATATTTTCGATCCTCAAATTTTATAGGAATGGAACCCAGAAGCTTGGACCCTGATCTTGGAGTGAGTCCAAAAGTTGGCCTTTCAGATCTCACAGCATCACGCTCTGCTAAAACCTTTTCTATCCCATGGAGTACCGCCATGGCCCGAGTGCTGCGCTTTATACCACTACCCCCAAACCATCTATAATCCACGCTTTTTCTCACCTTGGGGGAGTTCTCTTTTTTACTAGTTTTCTTGATCAAAAATTCTTCTAGAACAACTACTGCGTCTATAAGTTCATTAGAACAATAGCCCTGAGCTCGATCCGGGTAACCACGCTGAATTGCCCCGAATACTCTTTGAATAAAACTTTCCATTGATTTATTGGTGCCCGCCCTGCGCTCACTGTCGATACCAACCAGAGCCAAGTATGGCCGTGGCAGACTGAATCCTCCACAAATTTCGCCAATGTGCCCCAAGCTTTTTGATTCATGCGCAACTTCCTTGATTCGCAGTACCTTCTTAATTGAGATAGCTGCAATTACGGCTTCTTTAGGTACAATTACGGCGTCCCCATACTTTATATATGGCGCATACCCCAAACGGTCATACACTAGTATGTCCACCTGATAGCTATGCAAATTCCTATCTATGTCGAGCACGAACCCTGTGCCCACTTCTACGGCAGAGGGAAGGTTAGCTCGCAAAAATTCTGCAAATATATGCTCAACATACCGCCCCTCTTCCCCCGCATGTTTTGAACCGCGATCCGACGGCAACATTATTCTGAACATGTCGACGGAATTAATCATGGAATCAGCTGCATTATTTATTACAACATCAAACCTACTCACAATAACCTACCCTCAATTCTCCCAAATTGATTTGGGATGTCGTTATGCAAATACCAAATCGTGCTTAGTGTTTCTGTTTTCTGCTATACAGTAGTTGAAGTCACGGTTGCCGAACGGTCAGGAAAAGTCCGGCCTTCGTCTCCGCGGGGCGCTTGATTAGTATTTGACCTAGCAGATTGCTACCCTTAGGCATTTGAGCGTTCCATCTCTTTTACGAAAGTGACGCGAGCTGCCTGTTCTGAGCCTCGGCAGTGGATTTTCAGTAGGTTTTTTGGTCGGTGCGTTTTGGAAACGGACTTCACTTCGACTTACGAGAACCGCAGCCAGGACTGCTTCACGTTAAATTGACTCGATGCAAAAATCATTAATCAGGACGCATACTTGGGTCTTGTGTCCGGGAATTTTTCATCCTCGGGTTCCGACACGAGCAAGACCAGGTCTGCGGGGAATAATCGTTGGTCGACGCTGGCGCGTCCCAAAGTGTCGAAAACGACGCCTTCTTGTTGGAGCAATTCAGCCGGCTCGTCCGTCTGCCCACCGGTGGACCACTTGAAGTTGGCTGCGGGGCGAGCGTCCGAGGTCAGCACGCGATGAGAGTGAGGGACCGGGAAGTCGCGCAATCTATTGCCGATGGGCTGGGCTGCGGTTCCCAATGCCTTCGCGAGATCCCCGTACGTGGTCCACCGTCCTGCCGGAACTTCAGCCAACATCCGGTCGAGCCGCGACCACAGATCATCCGGCCCCTCGTCCCGAACACCGGGGTTTGGGCCAGGCCACGCCTCACAGATCATTTCCGCCATTTCATCGGCACGCGCGTGGATCTGCTCCGGACCCCACTCCTGCTTCGCGGAGATGAACTGGTTCATGCGCAGTCCGCTCCGGCCCAGCTCGGCTCGCTTATCCTCGAACAGCCGATTACTCATGTTGGAGTTGTAACCACTGAGTGTCAGATTGCCGAGAGTGTGCACAAGGCTCTGGTGAATCTCATCGACAGCTGCAACATCGCCTGTGGCCTCCAGCACCTGCCGCCACCCGCCCGACAGGGTCTGGGGGAGCACATGTTCGATGGTTAGCTTCGCAGGATCCACCGGTTCACGGCTCCCGTAGAGCTCCTCGAGCCAGAGGAGGATGAGCTTGCGCTGATTGGCACGGCCCTGCCGGTAGAACGGCATGTCGTGTACGGCTCGAGCGATCTCCTTGTCGGAGGCGAAGTAACGCTGGCCCCGGGAGAAGTAGTCCCGCACCTCGTCAACCACATCGGCGCCGCCGGGGATCTCGGCCACTGCCTGAGCGAACAACCGGTTCAAACCCGCCGAGGGGCGCCCGATCAGGACCCGACGGACCAGCATGGATTCAATCACCATTAGGGCTTCGGTCAAGGTTTCGTCGTCGAAATGGCCCTCGGCGCGTTTCGTCAGTAGGTGCAACAGTAGCGGCGCGGCGGTGGCCGAGCCCCAGTCCATGAGCCGCTGGAGACGAGCTCTGACCGCTGCGGACTTTTCCTCGTCAGGGTGGCTGATCAACCGGTACAGACGCGCCAACCCGAGCAGACGAGTCACCTCCCTCGCGATCTCCTCCTCAGAGGCGAACTGTTCGAAGCGCTTCCTCTGCTCCTGGTAGGTGTCACCGATGGTGATCTTCGGATTGCGCTGCACGATGTCCAACCAGAACAGGGCGTCCATTTCCTCACGAGTCAATAAGTCCTGGAGAGGTTTCCACGTGGATCGATAGACCTCCTCACCCAGAGTGGGGAGCCGCATGAAGATGTGGTTGCGCAGCAGGTCACCCTGCGACAGCTTCAGACCCGTGTTGTTGAGGGACTCGAAGATGCGGTGCACATTGTCGGACTCCGACGTGCTGATCGAGACGAGCGACAAGCCACTCGTCACGGCGTTCTCCACCGCGGGAATGTCGACGTCCTCGTTCAGTAACGCAGCGCGGAAGAAACGATAGGCTTCCCCGACAGCGTCCTCCCCATCGGCGCCGGGCACTCCGTCGATGACGTCGATGTAGGACTGTCGGTCGGCCTGAGTGGGAACCAGCTTGATGCGGTGCGGATCGTCGGCGTACTGGTTGACTAGGAACTGGTGCATGATCCGGTTCGCCCCACGTCGGTCGTCGGGATCCATCAACAGGATGTGGTCATGGATGGCAGCCAACAGAATCGTCAGTGTGGTCAACCGCTGCTGACCATCGACGACCAAGTGCTTCGTCACACCCCCGGCCACGTTGCCCGGATACGGAGCGAGCACGAGAGACCCGATGAAATGCGTGCTCCCTAGCTGTTCCTTTCGGTCCTCGGCCAGTTGAGCGATGTCCTGCCACAGCACCGACCACTGCTTCCTGCTCCACTGGTAGGGCCGCTGGTAGAGCGGAACCATGTACTGCTTCTCGCCTTCGAGAATGCGCTGAAGGGACGTTTCCTGAGCGGCAACCATGGTCTATCTATACCTTGCCGACCTGGTCAAACCCGCACCAGACGGGCCACTAGGATCGGAAAGTCTGAGTGTCAACAACCTCTGCCAGTCTTAGACCTAGCCCTTTGCCCAGGGACCGGAAGGAACCACCACCCATGGCCCAAAACGTCGTACTCCAACTCAAGGACGACATCGACGGCAGCCCCGCCGACGAGACCCTCACCTTCGCTTTGGACGGGCGCGACTATGAGATCGACCTCTCAGCAGCCAACGCCAAAAAACTGCGGCAAGCGTTACGCCCGTTCATTGCAGGAAGTCGTCCAATCCCCAGCAGGTCAACCAAGACAGGCCCCCATCGTTCGGCGATCCGATGGAACCCGGACACACCCAAAATCCGAAAGTGGGCTCAAGCCAACGGGCACGACGTCTCCGACCGCGGGCGGATTCCACGAGACATTCAGAATGCTTATTACGCCGCCGCTAAGTAAGTCGTATCTCACGCGTCGGTTGGGCAGAGGTTTCTGAAACAGAGACATAATTGCATTCGTGAATCCTTTGATTGATCTCATCGCACCGTTGCTTGCTGCTGCCGCCTCGGTCGCAGGCATCCCCATGGCCTTGAGCCAGCTCGCTCTGGGCGCGCGACTACGGCGCCAGGCCGCTTACTGGCGGGAGGAAGCAGAGTCCCACTCGCCCACCTTCGACCGATCGGTAGCTCAAAGCCTCCAGCGTGAGACCACCGCGAAACTGTTGGCGCTACACGCCGTCCCCGGCCGACAGCTCTTACTCGCGGCCTTGGTCATCTTCCTCAGCCTCGGCTGGGCCGCAACAACGGCGTCCTACCTCGGGGCCATTCCGACCGACGCGCCGATCCGGGAAGCACTCACCGCAGAGAATCGCGGTGTCACCGCCGCAGGGCTCGGGATGCTGGTGCTTGTCTTCTACGGCATCATGCGCTGGTCCAATTCGATCCATGAGCGGCGCCGGATTGCCCAGGCATATCTCGACGGGCAGCCCCTGGTCGCAAAAAGCGTGGACGGTTTTACCGGCCGACAAACGGTCCACGAGATCGGATGGCAAGGCGTGGCCGTGCTGCTCTCGCTCGGGGTTGGCCTGTGGTGCCTGAGCGTGTTCATCGGCTTCGCCCAGGGCTTCAGCACCCGAGGAGTAACGGAAGGGCCACCCTGGTTCAGCTGGCTGCTGTCCAGCGGAGTATTCTGTTTGATCTGCTGCGCTGTTCTGGGCCCCTCCTGCTTCGCACGTGCCGCCTGGGAGCACCCGCACCCCCGCCCTTCGCAGGAAAAGGAGGGCGACGGAAGCAACCCCTGCGCCGACGTTCAATCGGTGGTGGCATCACAGAGCTAGTTAGGCCGTCGGACCTCTTGGGTAGATTCGATTACATAGGGACAGCACTCCGTTACTGATACTCGAAAGGGGAATGGCATGGCTCGTAAGCCCAGCGTTACGACGTACACCGAGGACGGCGTGTGGAAGAACAAGGTCGAGGGGAACAGCCGCGCGAGCAATGTGTCGGCCACGAAGGCGGAGGCCCAGCGAACCGGGCGGCAGATGGCCGTGGACCGGGGTGCTGAGCACGTCATCAAGAACAAGGACGGTCGCATCGGAGAGAAGAACTCCTACGGCAATGACCCGCACCCGCCGAAGGGCTGAAGCCGGTCATGACTGTTGTGCTGCGCTTCGAGCCGAGAAAGTAGGCCCTCACCCATGGTGATGTTCGAGCCTCAGCGTGACGCCCCACGGGCGTACGTCGCTTTACCCGTCCGGCCCGAGGATGCGGTTCTCCCGGCCCTGAAGTGGGCCTTTAACCAAAGTGAGACCCCAGCTTGGGAATCCATTGGATTGCGGGTTCCGCAGCGCGGTTACATCCGGGACGTCCCCCCGCTCCAGGAGCTGGAGAAGCGCGGCGTGCGCATCAGCGCTGACCGCCACACCAGTAGCAATCAAAGCCCCAGAGGGCCGTTGATTGTGTACTGCCCCAACATGGAGTCCTTGGCCGCGGCCGAGGATCTCCGTGGCGCCTCCGCCATCGTGGCGATCTCCACCAATAACGAATGGCTCCAGCCCTGGGTGGACGCTTACCATCCGGAACACCTGGGTGGAGACGTTATCCCTCCGGCCAACCCCACTGTCCGCGAACCCGTCGTCTGGGAGGCCCTGGAGGCCTTCACCGGCAGCATTAACAGCAGCACGGGACTGGGGCACCCCAGCGACTTCGACCTCGTGCTAGACGGACTGCAGCAACTCCGACAGCATGGCCATGCCTTCACCGCGGACGAACTGCTAGCCGGAGCCCTGAAGCTGAACTGGCGTGGCAGCTCCGCCCTGGAACTCCACCAGCTCGCCTCCGAGATACTCGCCGGCAAGAACAAGCGCTACAGGAACCGCTCCCGGGTCTCCAATCCACGCCTACTGCGCCTTTGGGAGGAACAAGCCGCCGGGAAGCGGTGACAACCAGCGGGATGACTCGGCAAGGTCGACTTGTCTATGGCGATTTCAAACTCGATCGAACTTTCAATTCCTACCGAGGCCGCCGCTCGTTTCCAACAGCAGGGAACGCTCACTGTCCGGCGTGTCCGTCTATACCGGTGGCCCGACGCATGCGTCGGGCCACCGGTATATCTGTAAGTGATGTCCATGTGGGCGCGCCCGCTGCTTCCGAAGGCAATTAAATAATTATGGACCTTTGTCGGTAGGGTGAGTCGGTGCGTGAAAGCGCTCATTCCAATCGGTGGCACTTCGACTTACCCCAATGCCTTATGGGAAAGTGAACCGACGCTGGCGTTCCAAACAGTGAGCGTATTCTGGCGGAAGACAGAACGAGATCAAGGGAAAGGTGTTGTGATGGCCCAGAGCGTGCAGATCATTTTGGAGGACGACCTCGAGGGTGGTCCTGCCGAGGAGACCGTCCAGTTCGGACTGGACGGCCGGCAGTACGAGATCGACCTCTCCACCGCGAACGCGGAGAAGCTGCGGGAGGCCCTGCGCCCCTACGCCGCCGCCGGCCGGCGGGCCCAGTCCAAGTCCGTCCGAACCACCGGGCCCCGTTCCTCCACGGGCGGGAACTCGGAGACGGCGAAGATCCGGGCCTGGGCGAAGGAGAACGGCTACGAGGTCTCGGACCGCGGCCGGATCCACCAGTCCGTCAAGGACGCCTACTACGCCGCTCAGTAGGACCCCACTCCCCCACCCGAACACGCCCTCGGGCCTGCCCGGGGTGACCCGGGATATCGGGGGCTCGTGCCGGCGGCCGCGGCATCGCCATGGAAACGCCTCGGGGCAGGGCTCGAGCACGGACGCCGTCACCTTGGCTTATTCCTCGCGGTGAGTAGCCGGTGACGTGCTTACGGTCCGTTCCCCGGCACGGTGCCGCCGGGACGCCCCGCGTCCGGCCTGGACAACGCTGGTAGCCCCTTTGGCCCCCGACCACATATCCCGCTAGGTGTTGTGGGTCATGAGGTTCTTGTCGCGGGTGCGTCGATGAGATGAGGAACGGGCTCCTCGCCACAGGATGGAAGTTCCTACACCGTCCGTCCGCGCGAGAGAGCCCGTTCATGACCCACGTTAATGCACCCCTGACCCCGACCGGCCGGCTGCGCATGGTGTTGCGCCACCTCGAGGACGGGATCCCGAAGGCCCACGTGGCCGCCGAGTTCCGCGTCAGTCGGCCCACGGTGGCGACCTGGGTGGCCCGCTACCTCGAGTCCGGTGAAGCCGGGCTCACCGACCGGCCCTCGACCCCGCGGCGCAGCAGCACCCGCACCCCGGCGACGGTCGTGGAGCTCATTGAGCGCCTCCGCCGGGGCCGCAAGTGGTCAGCCAGGCGCATCCACCGTCACCTGGTCGACCGCGCGATCACGATCAGTCTGCGCACCGTCGGCCGGTGGCTGGCTCGACTGGGGATCTCCCGGCTGCGCGATCTCGCCTGCGACGGGGAGAACCTGCGGCACCCACCGCGGCGGATCCGCGCCGCCTGGCCCGGGCACATGGTGCACCTCGATGTGAAGAAGGTCGGGCGCATCCCCGACGGCGGCGGCTGGCGGGTCCACGGCCGCGGCACTACGGCCGCGAAGCAGTCCAAGCGCGGGCCCGGGGCGAGGGTCGGCTACACCTACCTGCACTCGGCCGTGGACGGCTTCTCCCGGTTGGCCTACACCGAAGCTCTCGCCGACGAGACCGCCGCGACGACGATTGGGTTCCTGTGCCGGGCCCGGGTGTTCTTCGCCGCCCACGGCATCCACCGGCTGCACCGGGTGGTCACCGACAACGGCGCGAACTACCGCGCCAAGGCCTTCCGGCGCACCGTGCTCTCGCTGGCGGCCCGGCACCAGCGGATCCGCCCGTACACGCCCAAGCACAACGGGAAGGTCGAGCGGTTCAACCGGCTGCTGGCTGACGAGGTCCTCTACACCCGCCCCTACGCCAGTGAGCAGGCACGCCGGGACGCGATCGGGACCTGGGTGAACCACTACAACTACCATCGGCCTCATACCGCCTGTGGCGATCAGCCCCCGGCCTCACGCGCCCCGGCCCGAGTCAATAACGTCATGCCCTCTTACAGCTAGTTCGCATTCTGCTTCACGGGGTCAGGAGGAATTTCACTATCCCATGGCAAAGCCGAGACAGGCCCCCCTTCTCGTGTGTCGCCTCCTGACATGGCTCTTTACTGACCGGTACGCTCAGTGCAGGTGCAAATACATGTAAAGGGGCCAATATGACTGCCACGCTGCCGGAGATCCTCACGACCTACCGTGAGGAGGCCACGAACGAACGACACAAGGGCTTCCGGTTCGAGCAGCTGATGGCCAAGTTCTTCCGGCTGGACGGCTACTACGCCCGGGAGTTCACCGACGTCTGGCTCTGGTCGGACTGGCCCGGCCGCGGCAACCGCAAGGACTCCGGGATCGACCTGGTGGCCCAGCGAGCTGAGGACGGGTCGCTGGTGGCCATTCAATGCAAGTTCTACGACTCGACTCGCCGAGTCTCCAAGGGTGACATCGACTCGTTCCTGGCAGCGGCGGCGTCCAGCGAGTTCGGCTCGGCCATGATCGTGTCCACGGGGGCGGCATATGGCCCTCAGGCCGAGGAGTCGCTGAAGCACTTCGGCAAGCCGATCACCCGCATTGGCACCACGGAACTGAGCAACTCCAACGTCGACTGGGACCTTGCCTACCCGGACGGGGAGATCAGCATCGACCTGGAGCTGGGGGCCAAGTTCGCCCCCCGGCCCCATCAGCGCAAGGCCATCGACGACGTCAAGCGCGGGTTCCAGTCCGACAACCGGGGCAAGCTCATCATGGCCTGCGGCACCGGCAAGACCTTCACCTCATTGCGACTGACGGAAGAGCTGGCGGAGGAACACCTGGCCGTCCACAACAGTCCCTTCCGGGTGCTGTTCATGGTGCCCTCCATCGCCCTGCTGTCCCAGTCCCTGCGGGAGTGGACCGCCCAGGGCATGAAGGTGATGGACGCCTTCGCGGTCTGCTCGGACTACACGGCCTCGCGGATCGGGGACACGACTGAGGACATCACCTCGATGGACCTCCTGCGGCCGGCGACGACGGATCCTGCGCTGCTGGTCAAGCAGATGGAGGGTTCGGCGTCGGCCAATGCCGAGGTGACGGTGGTGTTCTCCACCTACCAGTCCCTGCCGGTGATCACCCGAGCCCAGGAACAAGGGCTGGAGGACTTTAACCTCATCATCTGCGACGAGGCGCACCGCACCACCGGCGCAACCCTTCAAGGTGAGAAGGAGTCGAACTTTGTCCGGGTGCACCAGGACGAGCACGTCGCCGCCGCCAAGCGGCTGTACATGACGGCCACCCCCCGGATCTTCTCGGACAAGGCCAAAAAGAAGGCCGACGAGAACTCGGTAGTCGTCGCCGACATGAGCAACGAGGACCTCTACGGCCCGGAGTTCCACCGCTTGGGCTTCGGGCAGGCGGTCGACCAGCAGCTGTTGACCGACTACAAGGTCATGATCCTGCACGTGGACGAGGAGCGGCTGGCCCTCCCGGCCCTCGAGACAGACGCGGAGGGCGTCAAGCTCGACGACGCCGCCAAGATCATCGGGTGCTGGAACGGGCTCGCTAAGCGCACCGCCGAAGGCAGCTTCCCGGAAGGTGCTCCCCCGATGCACCGCGCGGTGGCCTTCGCCCGGGACATCAAGTCCTCCAAGGCCCTGGAGCGGACCTTCGCCCAGATTGTCGAACGGATCGAAGGCGCGGCCGGCACCAATCATTTGACCTGCGCCGTCCGCCACGTGGACGGCACCATGGACGCGATGGCGCGCAACAGCGAGCTGGACTGGCTGAAGTCCCCTGTTGCGGAGAACGAGTGCCGGATCCTCACCAACGCCCGCTGTCTCTCCGAGGGCGTCGACGTGCCGAGCCTGGACGCGGTGCTCTTCCTCGCCCCGCGCGGCTCTGTCGTGGACGTCATCCAGTCGGTGGGCCGGGTGATGCGCCGCAACGACGACCCGACAACGGGTGAGTCGCTCAAGGACTTCGGCTACGTGATTCTCCCGGTGGCCATTCCTCCGGGGACGACACCGGATGAGGCGATGAAGACCAACGCCTTCAAGGTGGTCTGGGAAGTGCTCAACGCTCTGCGCTCTCACGACGAGCGGATGGACGCCATCGTCGAGTCGCTGCGCTCCGGCCATGACCCCGAGGGCAAGATCATCATCGACGACGGCAACCCAGACGGGAACGACGACGAGAGGGTCGACAAGCCGAAGCTCGATGCCGAGCAACTGGCGCTTTTCAACCTCCAGTACAAGGACTCGATCCTCGCCAAGATCGTCGAGAACGTCGGCAACCGCGAGTACTGGGAGGACTGGGCCAAGAACATCGCCGACATCGCCGAGACCCAGCGCTTCCGTCTGCGCCGCATGATCGACGCCGCCGACGAGTCCACCCGCCAGGAGTGGGACACCTTCGTCCAAGCCCTCCGGAACAACCTCAACGACTCGATTAGCGACGACGACGCCATCAGCATGCTCTCCCAGCACCTGCTGACCGCCCCGGTCTTCAATGCCCTGTTCAAGGACTACGAGTTCGCCGAGCACAACCCCGTCGCCCAGGCCATGAACACGGTGCTGGCTACTCTGGATAGTCGGGGACTCAAAGCCGAGATGGGCGACCTGGACGGTTTCTACCACTCGGTGCGTCTGCGGGCCTCTGAGGTGGAGAAGCCCGAGGAAAAGCAGAAGGTCATCCAGGACCTCTACGAGCGGTTCTTCAAGCTGGCCTTCGCCCGCCAAGCGGAATCCCTCGGCATCGTCTACACCCCGACCGAAGTCGTGGACTTCATCCTCCGCGCCGCCGACGACGTGCTGAAGCAGGAGTTCGGGCGCGGTCTCACCGATGAACAAGTGCATGTGCTGGACCCTTTCACCGGCACCGGCACGTTTATCGTCCGTTTGCTGGAGTCCGGAATCATCACCCAGCACGACTTGGCGCGGAAGTACGCCCACGAGCTGCACGCCAACGAGATCATGTTGCTGGCCTACTACATCGCCGCGGTCAACATCGAAGCGACCTATCACGGCATCGTCGGCGGCGACTACGCCCCCTTCGAGGGCATTGTGCTCACCGACACCTTCCAGATGACCGAACACGGGGACACCCTCGACACCAAGATTTTCACTGGCAACAACGACCGTGCCGTGGCGCAGCTGGATGCCCCGATCACCGTGGTGGTCGGCAACCCGCCTTATTCGGTCGGCCAGGCCAGCGCCAATGACAACAACGCCAACATCAAGTACCCGGCCCTGGACGCAGCGATCGAGCGCACCTACGTCGCTCAGTCCACGGGGACGAACAAGAACAGCCTCTACGACTCCTACATCCGCGCCATCCGGTGGGCCACCGATCGCATCGGGGACTCCGGAGTCCTCACATACGTCTCCAACGGCGGCTGGATCAGTGGCAACACGGCCGACGGGCTCCGGCTGTCACTGGCCAAAGAGTTTTCGAGCCTCTACGTCTTCAATTTGCGGGGAAATGCCCGAACATCCGGCGAGCAAAGGCGAAAAGAAAAGGACAATATATTTGGCCAGGGCGGACGCACCACCATTGCCATTCTGATTGCTGTAAAGAATCCCGACCACACTGGCCCCTGCCGTATCTGCTACCACGACATCGGGGATTATCTCACCCGCGAGGAAAAGCTAAAAATCATCGACCATGCCACCCTTAAGAACATTGAGTGGCAGGCCATCGAGCCCAACGAGGCCGGCGACTGGACCAATCAACGCAACAACGGTTTCATGGCCTATCCCGCCATTGGAGACAAAAAGAACAAGACCGGATCCATCACTGTCTTTCAGACGTACAGCCGGGGGCTTGCGACTGCACGTGACGCGTGGTGTTACAACTACTCCGGCGCTGCAGTCGAGGCAAACATGCGTCGCATGATCGATACCTACAACGACCAGGTCGACCTCGTCACTAGCGGATCTATCGACGTCGACCAAATAGACAACGATTCCTCCCATATCAGCTGGAACCGAGGTCTGCGGAATGATCTATCGCGCAACAAAAACCATCATTTCAACTCCGAGCGGGTTTATAGGGGGACATACCGCCCCTTCACCCGCCAGTACGTCTACTTCGACCGAACCATGAACGATATGGTCTACCAACTTGACGGGCTATTTCCCACTCCAAACCACAGAAACGTTGGATTTTACAACGTAGGAGTAGGGTCTGCTGTCCCATTCTCGGCCATCATGATCGATGGGCTCCCCGATTTACATGTAACGGGGGCGGGCAGCGGCGGGCAATTCTTTCCTCGCTGGACTTACGAAAAAGTGCAGGCTCCTTCAGAAGGCCAGTTTGACCTTCCCGCCGAGGCCGCCTCCGACATAAACGAGTTTGGATATCGCCGGATTGACAACATCACTGACGAGATTCTCGCCAAGCACCGGGCCAAGCATGGGGACGAGGTGACGAAGGACGATGTTTTCTACCACGTCTACGGCTTGTTGCATTCCCCAAACTATCGGACGGAGTTCGCATCAGACCTCACCAAGATGTTGCCGCGGATTCCTTTGGTCGAGTCGTCGGAGGACTATCGGGCGTTCGTTGCCGCTGGTCAAGAGCTTGCGGACCTTCATCTTCACTATGAGGAGCTGGAGCCTTACCCGCTGGGTGAGGAGGTTGCCGCGGTAGCACCCTCGGATCCTTATGAGCTGAACCGAGTCACCAAGATGAAGTGGAAGGACCGGCAGTCTAAGACCGCCCTGGTCTACAACTCCTGGCTCACGCTTACCGGGTTCCCAAAGGAAGTTCATCAGTACATGCTGGGGAGTCGATCCGGGGTGGAGTGGCTAATCGACCGGTACCAGGTGAAGACCGACCCAAAGTCGGGGATCACCAATGACCCCAATGACTGGTCGCTCGAGCACCACGATCCCACCTACATCCGGGACCTCGTGGGGCGCATCGTGACCCTGTCCGTGGAGACCATGGCCATCGTCAAGACCTTGCCGACCCTGACCTTCTGAGCCGAACACCGCGTTTCACGTATTGAGGAGTTGTCCATGGGATCACTGGCTACCGGCGGTGGCTCGGGAGCTGTTGCCGCCTCCGCCCATGCGGGATGCGCGCGGTTCCGGGCTACGGATCCGATGCTGACCGGCCGCAGCCGGCGGGCCCTAGCTGAGCAGTTGGGTCACCCGGACACGACCGCCGGCATCCCCGAGGCACGGTGGATGCGGGCCATGACCTTCGAGCGTCTCCTGCGCAACGCGTCGAATGTCTCGCGTCTGGTGACCAGTGCCCACGGGCGCGTGGGGCTGCCTAGGTGTGATGTCCAGGGAGGTTGGTCAGTCGGGTGACCGGTGGCCGGCCTCCGAGGGCGGAGTGGGCTCGGTGG